>JBAXUW010000080.1:0-13221 GCA_037129495.1 Planctomycetota bacterium
GTGAATCCCAGGGTTGTGAATCCCAGGGTTGTGAATCCCAGATCCGTGACTCCCAGGCGGAGTGCAAAACAGTGAAACGGAGGGCTGATGCTGGGCACTGACCACCCCGAAGACAGCGGCTTCAGGTGGCGAGTCCACGGAGTCGGGCGATCTCGGCTGCGTCCTTGTCGCCGCGACCCGACAGGCAGACAACGATGATCTCCTCGGCGGGGCGACGGCCCGCCTCTTGCACGGCCCAAGCCAAGGCATGCGACGTCTCAAGCGCCGGCAGAATGCCCTCCCGCCGGGCCACGAGATCAAACGCATCGAGGGCCTCCGCATCAGTAACGTTGGAATATGCCACCCGACCCGAGTCGTGCCAGTAGCTATGCTCCGGACCCACGCCCGGATAATCCAGGCCCGCCGAGACCGAATGCACATCGGAGGTTTGTCCATCGGCGTCCTGCAACACATAACTCAGGCTGCCGTGGAGAATCCCGGGGCTGCCGTAGCTGAGGCTTGCCGCATGGTCGCCCGGGTTGCCAGAGCGGCCCCCCGCCTCAACGCCCACGAGCCGCACGCCGACGTGGTCGACGAAGGGATAAAACATCCCGGCCGCGTTGCTACCGCCACCGACGCAGGCCACCACAGTATCTGGCAGGCGGCCGAACTGCCGGCGACACTGCTCGACGGTCTCCCGACCGATCACCGCTTGGAAGTCGCGGACGATCCGCGGGAAGGGATGCGGGCCGACAACCGAACCGATGATGTAGTGGGTCGTCTCAACAGAGCCCATCCAGTCGCGCATCGCCTCGTTGATGGCATCGCGGAGCGTTCGCGAGCCGCTCTCCACGGGCCGCACCTCGGCCCCCATAAACCGCATGTTGCGGACGTTGGGCGCCTGCCTCCGGATGTCCTCCGATCCCATGTAGACGATGCATTCGAGGCCAAACCGAGCACAGGCCGTGGCGGCGGCCACGCCATGCTGGCCGGCGCCAGTCTCGGCAATGATCCGCCGCTTCCCCATGCGAAGGGCCAAGAGCCCTTGGCCGAGCGTGTTGTTGATCTTATGAGCGCCAGTGTGGCTGAGATCCTCCCGCTTAAAATAAATCTGGGCGCCGCCGGCGAGTGCTGTCAGCCGCTTTGCGAAGTAGAGGGGAGTGGGTCGGCCGACAAATGTTCCGAGCAGGCCGTCAAGTTCCGCTGTAAACGCTGGATCTTCGATCGCCTCGTTGTAGGCCTGCTCCAACTGCTCAAGCGCTGCCGAGAGCGTCTCGGGCACATAGCGGCCGCCGAACCGGCCAAAGCGGCCGAGGCTGTCGGGCACCTGCGAGAGCGGAATGGGAGCGATCGTCGCCGCGAGTGTCATGGGTATGGCCGTGGGATGAGGGCACGATTGGGCAGAAATGGGAGCAGCGGGGCTCGACTGATTGTAGCCTACGCCGCCACTGCTACCATTCTGAGCTGGTGAATCGCTGGTGAATAATGCCTGAATTGCCTGAAGTTGAGACAATGCGTCGCGGGATCGCGCACCTTGCCGGGCTGCGGATTGCGACCGTCGCCTTTCCCCGCGGCACGGTGCGGCCGATCTCGATGCAACCTGGGCCGCGGCTCATGCAGCGGCGGCTCACGGGCCGAACGGTCGCCGCCGTGCACCGCTTTGGGAAACGCGTGGCTCTGGAACTGACGCCACGGGACCGGACGGCCGCAGAGTGGCTGGTGATCGAACCGCGGATGACCGGGCTCATGCTGGTGGCCGATCCCCCGACAGCAGCCCACGTCAGAATGGAGCTCGGGCTCGACTCGCGGCGGGCTCCGCGTCTCATCTTCTGGGATCGTCGCGGCCTCGGCACGATCCGCCTGCTCAACCAGCGCGGCCTCGCCGCCGCCTGCGGTCCCGACAAGCTTGGCCCCGATGGACTCGTGATCACCGCCGCCGAACTCCATGACCGGTTGGGCCGTTCTCGCCGGGCCGTGAAGGTGGCGCTGCTCGATCAGCGGGCCGTGGCCGGCATCGGCAACATCTACGCCGCCGAGATTCTGTATCGGGCAGCCGTCGATCCCCGGGCGGCCTGTCTGCGACTTAAAGTTACCGTCTGGGAGCAGATCGCCCTGGCCACGCGGACCCTGCTGGCCGAAGCGGTGCGGCTCGAAGGCTCCACAATTGGCGACGAGACCTATAAAACAGCCGACAACCGCGTGGGGAGTTTTCAGCTTCAACATCAGGTCTACGGTCGGGCAGGGCAGCCCTGCGGCCGGTGCGGCCGGCCGGTCGTCAGGATCGTACAGACGCAGCGGTCGACGTTCTTCTGCCCGCACTGCCAGTGGCAGCCCCGGCGGCAATGCCGTAGTCTGCACTGAACGATCGTTTCTTTGGAGATCTTGCTCATGCCGAAGCCACTCGCTGGGTTCGCACGCCGTCACTTTCTCGCCAGCGTCGCCGGGGGCCTCGTGATCCCCACAGCCGCCGCCCACCTGCTCGCCGAAGAGCCTTTGGGAGTTGGTGCTTCTGGCATCGGCACCGCGGCTGGAAAATCGTCTGAGACGCTGGCGGGCTTGCTTCACACCTCGCTCTCGCCGCAGCAGCGGCAGCAGGTCTGCGTTCCCTGGGACCATGTGCATCCGAAGTTTGGTCTCTTGCGCACGCGGGTGGCCAACAACTGGAATGCCACCAAGCCTGACGTGGCCGGCGACTTCTTCAGCAAGGATCAGCGGCAGCTCATCCGCGAGATCTTCGAGCAGCTGATCTCTCCCGACTGGCATGCTCGGTTTGACAAGCAAATGGAGGACGACACCGGAGGCTTTGGCCACGGACAGTCAATCGCCCTCATCGGCGAACCCGGCTCCGGAAAATTTCAGTTTCTGCTCACCGGCCGGCACATGACGCTGCGGTGCGACGGCGACTCGGCCGAGCATGTTGCCTTCGGAGGCCCCCTCTTTTACGGCCACGACGCTGGCGGCGACACCGAGGAGCCAAACCATCCGGGCAACGTCTTCTGGTCACAGGCCGTCGCAGCCAACGGCGTCGCCAACATGCTCGACGGCAGGCAGCGGTCGCAGGCGGTCGTCGACACTCTCCCCCGCGAAAATGCCGTTGCCTTTCGCGGCCGTGGTGCGGGGCTTGCTGGCCTGCCGCTCACCGATCTCTCGGCCGACCAGCGGACGGAGATGGAGCGGGTGCTAACCCTCTTGCTCGAGCCGTTTCGGGCCCCCGACCGCGATGAGGCCAGAGCCTGCCTGACGAAGCAGGGGGGGCTCGATGCCTGCCGGCTGGCGTTTTATCGGCCGGGCGACCTCGGCAACGATGGCGTCTGGGACTGCTGGCGGCTGGAAGGCCCGGCATTCGTCTGGCACTTCCGCGGCGCACCGCATGTGCATGTCTGGGTGAACATCGCCGATACTCCCGAGATTGCCACCAACGCCTGACGGACTCGGACACTTCCCGCGAAACCTTCTCGCATGTCTATCTTGACATAGATTTTGGCATTACTGGTCTCGCATGACTGACAGCACAACCGACTGCTGCATCATTGGCGGTGGCATCATCGGCCTCTCGATCGCCCGCGAACTAGCCGGCCGCGGCCTCTCCGTCCGCGTCCTGGCCCGCGATGCCAGCCGCGATACCGCCTCCTGGGCGGCGGCCGGGATTTTTCCGCCGGTGGCTGCATCGGCCACCGCCAGTCCCAATGACAGGCTCACGTTCTGGAGCGACCAACTGCATCGAAACTGGTCGGCAGAACTCCGCGCCGAGACAGGGATCGACAACGAACTCGGGGCCTGCGGCGGCCTCCACCTGGCGGGCGATGAGCGGGGCATAGACCGCCTCCGCAAGGCGGCTCTCCTCTGGCATGCCAAGGGCATTGCCTGCGACTCTCTGAGCGGCCCAGACGTGGCCGAGCGGGAGCCGGCTCTGCGCGGGGCGGTCGAGGCAGATCGAATTGTTGGCGGCTTCCTGCTGCCAGAAGAGACGCGGATTCGGCCACCGCGGCATCTTGAGGCGCTTGTCCAATCATGCCGACTGCGGGGCGTCGAGATCACATCTGGGGCCGAAGTCCGCGAGATCGAGATCCGTCACGGGCGGATCGAACGCCTCATCTGCAGTGGTGGGCTAGGCGCGACGACGCTCGACACCATTCAAGCTGATCGCTACTGCCTGGCGGCCGGCGCGTGGTCGGGCCGCCTGCTTGAGTCGCTCGGCCTGCGGATCGAGACTCGGCCTATCCGCGGCCAGATTGCCCTCTTGCGGCTGCCCACGCAGTTGCTCACGCGGGTGGTGAATATGGGCCTCGAATATTTCGTGCCCCGCACCGACGGCCGGCTTCTGGTCGGATCGACCATCGAGGATGCGGGGTTCGCGCCAACCACCACACCAGCGGCGATTGAGCGGCTGCTCGGATTTGCGCATCAGTTTCTTGGCCCGCTGCCGGAGGCGGTCGTCGAACAGTCATGGGCCGGCCTGCGGCCAGGCTCGGTCGACGGCCTGCCCTTCATCGGCGCGGTGCCAGACTGCAGCAACGCATTTGTAGCCACTGGACATTTCCGTGCCGGGCTCCACCAATCGACCGGCACGGCCGTGCTCGTCGCCGATCTGATGACCGGCCGTCCGCCGGCACTCGATCCTGCCCCGTTTGCAGCCGACCGGAAGCCTGACCCCGGCTCACCAGATTCGGTGGCTTCCTACCTCGCCCGCGCCGCCGCTCTCGCCTGATTCTCGCCCGGAAGCGGCGGCTTCGCCCGCTTCAGACAGCCTCAGGCAGCCGACAGGCAGAGCCGGCGGTGGATCATCTCTATGTCGTCCGAGACGAGTGCTCGGTCTGGATCAGCATCGGCAACCACCGCGGCCATGTCGGCGAGCCGGAGGGCGATCTCGGGCACACCGCCAGCAATCTCATGAATCGTGCGAATCACCGCCCCGTAGTCAGAGGGAGCGGCTCGCGACGGTAGCCGACCGGCAAGCAGATCGCTTGATTCCGCCAATGAAAACGCCGGCAGAGTGGCCCGCAATCGCACCGACTGTTCGAGCCGGACATCGCCCGCAACGAGTGATAGGAGCCGGCCCTCACCGGCCAAGACGATCGTGATCGTGTCGGATCGTTTCCGCCACCGCGTGACGAGATCGACCAGATCTCTCCCCGCCGCTCGATGCGCGTCATCGACGAGCAGCACGTCGGGGGTTTGCAGATCAGCCTGAGGCGGAGCCGCATCGGCCAGTTCGGCGAGTGTCTGGAGCCAAATCGTTCGCGGGGCCGCAGCGGCCAAATCAGCGCTGAAGTCGGCGACGTGTCGCAGCACCGTCGTCTTACCGACCCCGGCGGGGCCGCAGAGGAGGGCGATCGCTCTCGGCTGCTCGATCACGTAGTTGAGTTTTGCCACGGCCGCCTGCTGGGCGGCGGTCAACTGCGGCCGATCCGCGACCGGCGAGGATGGAGTGGCTTGCTGTGACATGGTCAAGGCCTCATTGGATGCGGATGGAATCAACGGCCAGCGGCACCATGGTGAGCACCTCACCTAGAAATTTTAGCCCCACGCTCTCAACCGCCTTTCCCCGGGCCACGGACTCCGGCTGATCAGCGCGGCGGACGAGCATGACCCCCTGACAGCCGAGGCTCTGCCGCTGGAGCCATGACCGGCGAAGCGGACCCCCCGGAAACCAGACGCCCGCATCGACGATCACAACGCAGCCGCCGCGGGGGCCCGACTCTTCTGGTAGTTCCAGCGGCGCAGACTCGTGGCATTCGCAACGCCGACCACGGGCGACGAGCGTCCGGGCCAGACAACGAACGACAGTCGTGCGGCCTTCGCCACGACGGCCGCCGGCCACGGCGATGACCGATATGCCCTGGCGGTGGGCCTCCTCCACTTTGGTCGCGAGCAGAGACCATTGCCCAGGAACGGCCCGCAGCAGCCGATCGACGAGCGAGTCTGGGTCTGAAAATGAGACTGGAAGAGGGACTGGATCGAGAACATCGACCGCTCCCGAAATTATTCCCAACTGGCCTACTTCTGACAGCGGCGGCGGCTCTGGCGGCAATGAACGCAGCCGGCGGGCCTCATCCGCCCGGCGGATGAAAGCGCGATCGATCGCATCAAGCGTGCCGATTGGAGACGTCACGGGGTGTGGCTCCGCGCCGCCGTGCCGGCCGCTGGCAGTTCCTGTGCCAGTCGTTCGGGCCGCTGCCGCTGCGCCGCATCCCACCGCAGCTGATCGTTTCGCCATGCTGCCACCCAGACGATTGCCGCGATGGCCACGAGCGACAGAATGGAGGGAGAAAACATACCGCCTTGAACCGGCTGAACCACCACCGGCTGAACCACCACCGGCTGAACCACCACCGGCTGAACCACCGCAGGCGCGGGCTTAGGCTCTGGGGCTGAAGCAGGGCAGGGCAGTTCTGGAATGCGGGCAAGAACTTCAAACGACAATCGCTCACCGTGACCTTTCCCGACCCCTTCCCCCCGGCACAGTCAGAGCATCGTCGCAGGGCTGCAAAGGCCTTGAACAACCTGAGATCTGCCGGAAGTCTGCCCCGCGACCGCCCCGGTCGCGGGCTCGGAGCCTCTTCGGCCCCCGCACAATGCGCCCCAACCTCCCATTCGTCTATTATCAAGGGGCAAAGTATGATCGGATCAGGCGAGATCTGCCGACACAAAAGGCGTCTCATCCGGTCCATTACCTCCGTAACAATGCTCAAAAAGACGCCTGATGCCCCCCTCTCAATCCTCCCGCAAAGCTTTCTCCAGAGCCGAACTGCTTCACGACCTGCTGGCCAACCGCATCGCCGTTCTCGATGGGGCGATGGGCACCATGGTGCATGCCCTCGAACTCGACGAGCAGGGCTTCCGCGGGGCAGCCTTTCGCGACCATCCCAAGGACCTCAAGAACTGCATCGATGTACTGGTGCTCTCGCAGGGGGACGCGATCCGGGGCATCCACGCGGCCTACCTTGAGGCCGGTGCCGATATTGTCGAGACCAATACGTTTGGTGCCACAAGCATCGCGCTGGCCGACTTTGGTCTGTCGGATCGGGCCCGCGAATTCAACCTCGTGGCCGCCCGGCTCGCCCGCGAGGCGGCCGATGCTGCCACCGCCAAGACACCCGACCGGCCCCGGTTTGTGGCCGGCTCGATCGGGCCGACCAATAAGCAACTCTCGATCGCCGGCAACGTAGCCGACCCGGGCCATCGGGATGTCACATTCGACCAGATGGTGGCCACCTACCGGGAACAGATTGAGGCGCTCATCGAGGGGGGCGTTGATATTCTGCTCGCCGAAACAGCCTTCGACACGCTTGTCCTCAAAAGCTGCCTCTACGCCATCGAACAGGTGTTTAGCGACACTGGGATCCGGCTACCCGTGATGGCCTCGTTCACCGTGTTTGAAGGTGGCCGCACCCTGTCAGCGCAGACAGTCGAGGCCTGCTGGACGAGCCTCTCGCACGTGGACCTTCTGAGCGTGGGCATCAACTGCGCGCTGGGTCCTGAAAAGCTACGGACGTACTTGGCCGAACTCTCGCGAATCACACCCCGGCTTGTAAGCTGCTATCCCAATGCCGGACTGCCAAACGCCATGGGCGGCTTCGACGAGACACCCGAGGCGATGGCCAGCGTGCTTGGCGAATTCGCTCGCGAAGGCTGGCTCAACATCATCGGCGGCTGCTGCGGCACGACGCCCTCCCACATCAAGGCGATCGCCGAGGCGGTCTCGAAATACCCGCCGCGGAAGCCGGCAGAACCCACGCGGCGCTCCCGATACTCCGGTCTGGAAATGTTCGAGATTCGGCCGGAGACCAGCTTTACGCTGGTGGGTGAGCGAACCAATGTCACCGGCTCGCGGGCCTTTGCCCGGCTGATCAAGGATGAACGCTACGAGGAAGCGGTCAGTGTCGCCCGCCAACAGGTTGAGAATGGGGCGAACGTGATCGACATCAACGTCGACGAGGGCATGCTCGATGGCCCCGCCGTGATGACTAAGTTTCTGACGCTGCTTTCCAGCGAGCCCGACGTCGCCCGCGTGCCGGTGATGGTCGATAGCTCGCGGTTTGAGGTGCTCGAGGCTGGCCTCAAATGCCTGCAGGGGAAGGGGATCGTTAACTCCATCAGCCTCAAGGAGGGGGAGGAAGTGTTTCTGCGGCATGCCCGCACGATCCACAAATACGGGGCCGCGGTCGTCGTCATGGCCTTCGATGAACAGGGGCAGGCCACCGACGTCGAACGCCGTGTCTCGATCTGCCAGCGGGCCTACAAGCTTCTCACCGAGCAGGCCGGCTTCGCGGCCGAAGACATCATCTTCGATCCCAACATCCTCACGGTCGCTACCGGTATTGAGGAGCACAACCGCTACGCCATCAGCTTTATCGAGGCGACACGGCGGATTAAAGAGTTGATGCCGCTGGTGAAGGTGTCGGGGGGCGTGAGCAACATTTCGTTCTCGTTCCGCGGCAATGAGACGGTCCGCGAGGCGATGCACTCGGCGTTTCTCTACCATGCGATCCAGGCTGGCATGGACATGGGGATCGTCAACGCCGGCCAACTCGCTCTCTATCAGGACATCGACAAGGATCTGCTGGAGCGAATCGAGAACGTGCTCTTCGACCGTAGTCCGGACGCCACTGACCGGCTCATTGAATACGCCGAGACGGTCAAAAAACGTGATCCGGCCGATACGGCCAAGGCCGACGCCTGGCGGAGCCTCGATGTCGACGAGCGGCTGGCGCATGCCCTGGTAAAGGGGCTGGCCGACCACGTCGAGGAAGACGTAGAGGCTGCCCGGAAGCAATACGCCACGAGCCTTGACATCATCGAAGGCCCGCTGATGCGGGGCATGCAGACGGTGGGTGATCTCTTCGGTGAAGGGAAGATGTTTCTGCCGCAGGTGGTGAAGAGCGCCCGCGTGATGAAGCGGGCGGTCAACCACCTCCTGCCATACATGGAAGAAGAGCGGAAAGCTCAGGGAGCAAAGCAGAAGAAGCGGGGCCGCGTGCTGATGGCCACCGTCAAGGGCGACGTCCACGACATCGGCAAAAACATCGTTGGCGTGGTGCTCGGCTGCAACGGCTACGAAGTGATCGATATGGGCGTGATGGTGCCCTGCGCGAAGATCATCGAGGAGGCGAAGGCCCAGCAGGTCGATATCGTGGGCCTGTCTGGCCTGATTACGCCAAGCCTCGACGAGATGGTGCAGGTGGCAAAGGAATTCGAGCACGAAGGACTCAAACTGCCGATCTTGATCGGCGGAGCCACGACGTCAGCCCGCCATACGGCGGTCAAGATCGCACCAAAATACACTGGCGACGTGATTCACGTCACGGACGCCTCGCGGGCTGCCGGCGTCGTGGAAAAACTGCTCAACCCCGCGAGCAGCGTGGCGTTTACTCAAGCCAATCGCGAGGCCCAGAAACGTGATGTCGAAAACTTCAAGCAGCGGCAACTGACAAAACTCGTCCCTTATGAAGCCGCCTGCGCCAAGCGGTGGACGACCGACTGGGCGACTACCACGATCGATACGCCGGACTTCATCGGCGTGCGTCAACTCGACAGCGTTCCGCTCGCCGATCTTGTGCCCTCGATCGATTGGTCACCATTTTTTATGTCGTGGGAACTGAAAGGAAAGTATCCGGCGATCTTGAACGATCCGGTGGTGGGCATTGAGGCCAAGAAACTCTTCGACGACGCGCAGCAGTTGCTCTCTGAAATCGTCCGAGACAAATCGCTTGTAGCCCGGGGTGTCTATGGGTTCTTCGCCGCCAATTCCGTCGGCGACGACATCATGCTCTACACCGATGACACCCGGCAGACCGAACTCGGCCGCGTACACACGCTCCGCCAACAGTGGGAGCGGAAGGGACAGGATGTGTTTCACGCCCTGGCCGACTTCGTGGCGCCGGTGGAGAGTGGCCGCCAGGACTACATCGGCATGTTTGCCTGCACGACCGGGCATGGCTGCGAGGAACTCAGCCGACGGTACGAACGCGAGCACGACGACTATTCGTCGATCCTTGTGAAGGCGTTGGCCGACCGGCTGGCAGAAGCCTTTGCAGAGTGGCTGCATGCGAAGGCCCGCCACGACTGGGGCTACGGCCGTGCGGAATCACTTTCGGTTGAAGAACTCATCGACGAGAAATACCGCGGCATCAGGCCGGCTCCGGGCTATCCAGCCTGCCCAGACCACACCGAAAAAGCCGCGCTTTTTGAATTGCTCGACGTCGAGGCGGCAACGGGCATGCAGCTCACCGAAAGCTTTGCGATGTTTCCAGCCGCGAGCGTGAGCGGGCTCTATTTTGGCCATCCGGAGAGCCGGTATTTCGCGGTCGACCGCCTCTCCCGCGAGCAGGTCAAGTCGTATGCGGCCCGCAAGGCGATGCCGGTCGCCGAGGTCGAGAAGTGGCTGTCGCCCAACCTCGGCTACGACGCCTAGCGTGGCCTTTTCAAAAAACGATACAAACCGGGAAGGTTTTCAATTTCTCGTCAGCTGTCCAGCGGATGCCGCCACGAGAGTCCTGGAAACCGTGCATAGTCACGGTCAGTCGTGATCCAGGTCGATCCTGTCTCGATCGCGAGTGCAGCGTGGAACGCGTCGCTCACGAGATTGCCGCGGGCATCGGCCCTGCGGCAGAGATCGAGAAAAATCGCCCAGTGCCGCGGCCCCGGCGCAATGATCGTGATGCGGTCGTGATCCCGCAGGCGGCCCACGAATTCGATAGCCCGAGAGAGAGGTGTTGGCGGATCAAACACCCGCGGATGCGTCAGGATCCGAAGGCATCCGCTCAACACACGTTCGGAAACGGCGCAGGCTTCTCCGCCATCGATCGAACGCTCGAGCCACTCACGGAACTCTCCATGTCGTTGCGACTCCTCACGATGCGCATACAGCAGCACATTCACGTCGAAGAGGATCACCGCGTCTCCATCCGGTCAATCAGGCCGGCCGAGCTGTCGAGATCGACTCCGGGAAACACCCCACGACCACGGAAGGTAGGCAGGCGGGTCGGCTCGCCCACTGGCTTGGCCGCCGTTGCCGCGATCGTGCGCTGGAGACCCTCCTCGACGAGTGCGCTCAGCGTGCAACGCCGCTCAAGGGCCAACTTCTTTGCCTGCCGGAGCAATTCAGTGTGGATGGCAACCGTCGTTCGCATGCATCAAAGCATGACTGCCATGCATCATGATGTCAATCACTGTTTGTCCATTTTTGATTTCCGTTCAGGTACGGCTGTCGGGGATGCCGACGGAGACTTTATCCAGACCCTCTCCGCTCGCAGGCCCATAGCATGACCGCGAAAGATCAATCTGGCCGCCGGCCCCGCAGGATCATCCTCGACACTGGCCCGGCGGCGGCGGCCGAGGGGGGTTCGACCAGCATGCTCGTCAAGCGGTTCCTGGCCTACGTCCGCCACGAGCGGGCGCTCTCCGACAATACCCAGGCGGCCTATCGCCGCGACCTGCGGGATTTTTCTGGTTGGCTGGCGGCTGACAATCTAGTCCGGCTGACGGTCCGGGAACTCGGCGACTATCTTGTCTTTTTAGCCAAGCGGGGCCTCGCTCGGGCAAGCGTTGCCCGGCAGGCGGCGACACTCCGAACGTTTTACGCGTTTTTACAGCTTGAGGGCGTGGTGACGGTGAGCCCCGCCGAACTCCTCACGGCCGGCCGCCGGGCTGACGTCATCCCGGGCACCCTCTCTCCCGACCAGGTCGATCGATTACTCGAGAGCCCGGAGCCGACCACAACTTTGGGCCGACGTGATAAGGCGCTCCTTGAACTGCTCTACGCCACCGGCTGCCGGGCCTCAGAAGTTTCGGCCATGCGGCTCGCAGATGTTCATCTCGGCGAAAGCTTCTGCACCTGCCACGGCAAGGGCGACAAGGAACGCGTTGTACCGCTGGGCCGGCGGGCGATCTTGAGTCTGCAGACCTGGATCAACGAGGTTCGTCCGGCCTTCGCAAGCCGCTCTGGCTCCAAGCCAGGCTGGGTGATCCTCTCATCGCGAGGGAACCGGCTCTCGCGGATGCGGATCTGGGAGATCGTCCGGCACTATGCAGGCCAGGCCGACTTACCGGCCGACATCGGCCCCCACACTCTGCGGCACAGCTTTGCCACCCACCTTGTGGCCGGCGGCGTCGACCTGCGGCACATCCAAGAAATGCTTGGCCATGCCAGCATCGCGACGACGCAGCGATACACCCACGTTGATTCCAGTCGCCTGCGAAGCGTCCACACAAAGTTTCACCCCAGGCGGTGAAAATGGCGGGAAAGCAGAAAGCGGCGAAAACTACCGGGGAGCCTTCGGGGGCGTGAACTTGATCTTCTTGATCAGTTCCACGATCTGGCCGTCCTGCACGCTCCCCGAAACGGCCGTGATCGCGCGGACAACGTTGACGTATTTCAGGCCGTACTCACAGTCAAGTTCGACCTCGGTCTTGTCGGCGATCGAGTCGGGCCCGCGGTTCTTGCCAACAAGTGAAACTACCTTCTTCCGCAGTTCATTGAAATCGGCGATCGGGTTGCCGTTCATGCTAATCGAGGCCAGACTCCCATCGCCACCGGCCGATAGTTTTACGCGAATCGGCGGCACCTGCTGGTCGTCCACCACGGCAGCAGCCGACTTGCCCAGCGGCATGCGGATGTCGAAATCTCCCTCAGGCGCAACGATCTTCAGCGAACACATAAAAAATGACATCAGCTGAAACACGACGTCAATCATTGGCGTCATGTTGATCTCGATCTTGTCGGCAAGCTGCGACTTCTTGCGGGTCATCGGATCACCTTGAGTGCTGAGCAAACTCTGAAAGACGTCTGACATCGCAGGCTGCGACGCCAGAGGTTGGATCGTTAGCGACCTTCATCATACTTGGCACGCAGCGCGAACTTCTCAAAGCCCTTCTCCTGACAGATCTTGATGATCTCCTGGACTTCGCCGGTCTTGGCCGCCCCATCCGCCCGCACAATGATCGTCGCCGTATTGGGCTCCTTGCCGGCGTCAAGCATCACCGACTTTTCCCGCTCCAGGTAGCCGCCAACATCCCGCAGGCCAATCATTTCGCCGGCGTAGATCACCGACCCCTTGTTGGTCAGTTGCAGCGTGATCGGCTTCTCAATTGGGCCATCCACCGGCTTCGCCAACTGGCTCATCGGGAGTTGGATGCGGTCATCCTGCTCTGCCTCAGAAAAGTTCATCACAAACATAAAGAACGTAATCAGTTGAAACGTCATGTCGATCATCGGCGTCATGTCGATGTCGGTGCTCGACA
>JBAXUW010000081.1:0-13129 GCA_037129495.1 Planctomycetota bacterium
CGTCGCCGTGGGCAGGAGATGACGGCATTACGGGTCGCCTCGGCGCCGGTACCGTCAGTGGTGGGCACGGCGACCAGCGGCAGCGGCCAGTGGCGGAGTGTGAGGCCGCGGCCAACGCCCTCCAGATGATCGACAACGAGCGAGTCAAACGCCACGGCAGAATGACCGCCGACCTCAAGATCGGAGGGTGTGTTTGTCGCCAGTGCAGCGATTGCCTTGGCAAGATCGATGGTTGCCCCGCCTCCGACAGCCACCAGCACCACGCCGTCGCGATCTTTGTCTGGCAGCCCAGCGAGGGCTGCCGCCACCTGGTCTACGGTCGGTTCACCGGCGCTTGAGGCGATGGTCCGGCTTTCAATGCCGGCGGCCGTCAGGCTCGAGTTGATCCGCTCTCGCGCCCCGGAGGCATCCAGGCTGCGTCCTCCGCCCACGATCCACGCCCGCTTCCCCCAGAGGCTGATCACCTCGCCAAGCTCGGCGATTCTGCCAGGGCCAAACCGGATCAGCGGCGGCGTGGCAAAATCGTAGGAAGTCAGGGAGTCATCCATGGACCGTAGCATACCTTTATCATAGCCTGCGTTGCATCATGATTATGACCGACCCACTCGCCATTCCGCTCTGCCCGCATCCGATCCGTGGTTCGATCCGGCCGCCCGGCTCTAAGAGCATCACCAACCGGGCGCTCGTCTGCGCGGCGCTGGCCAGCGGTGAGAGTCTGCTCACCGGCGCGCTTGATAGCCAAGACACCCGCGTCATGGTTGCGGGGCTTCAATCACTCGGCATCAGCGTGGCCACTGACTGGCAGCGGGGCGAAATCCACGTCGTCGGTGCGGGCGGGGTGCTCCCGGCCACGGCGGCCGTCATCGACTGCGCCGCCAGTGGCACCACGATTCGGTTTCTCTCGGCTGTCTGCGCCAACGGTCATGGTGTCTATCGCCTCGATGGCACGCCACGGATGCGCAAGCGTCCGATCGGTGATTTACTTGAGGCGCTCCGCCGGCTCGGTGTTGATGCCAGCGCGGAAAGCCCCGGGGAATGTCCTCCGGTCGTGATCCGTGCTCGCGGTATGACAGGGAACGTCGTCAGTGTGCGGGGCAGCACGTCGAGCCAGTTTGCCAGTGGTCTGGCGCTGGTCGCCCCCTGCACGCCACGGGGCATGCAGATCGACTTCAGCGGCGTGCTTGTGTCGCTCCCCTATCTCGACATGACGCGGCGGGTGATGGAGTCGTTTGGTGCAATCTGTGAGCCGACCGGCGACCGCGGTTGGAAGATCGCACCGACCGGCTATCGGGGCCATACCTATGCCATCGAGCCCGACGCGTCAGCGGCCAGCTATTTCCTTGCCGCTGCGGCCATTACCGGCGGTAGTGTTACCGTGGCGGGGCTCTCGCGACGGAGCATGCAGGGAGACGTCGGCTTTGCCGATGCTCTCGGCCGTATGGGCTGCACGGTGGCTTGGAATAACGGCGTGGAGGAGTCGATCACAGTGGCAGGCCGGGCGGTCCACGGCATCGATATCGACATGAACGCGATCAGTGACACGGTGCCGACGCTCGCCGTGGTCGCGCTCTTTGCCGATGGCCCGACCACGATCCGCAACGTGGCTCATATCCGCGACAAGGAAACCGACCGGATCGGCGACCTCGCCTGTGAGTTGCGCCGTCTCGGTGCGACGGTGACGGAGCAACCCGACGGGCTCACGATCGATCCTACTGGGGCAGGAGATCCGCTCAAGGCAGGGGATCCGCTCAAGTCAGGGCTTCGCGGAGCGACCGTGGCGACCTACGACGATCACCGCATGGCAATGAGCCTCGCTCTTGCTGGCCTACGGGTGCCAGGAGTGCTCGTGGCCGATCCAGCCTGCGTGGGCAAGACCTTTCCCAACTACTGGGAGCAACTCACGGCGATCACTCTCCAGACTGGCCCAACATAACGGCTGCCCGCTCGATCAACTCGTCGACGATGGTCGCCTGCGGCCGGTCGGCGACGGGGGAACGTCCGTCAATGGAATCCATGGAATTTGCATCGCTAGCAGTGAATCCGCCGCCACAGTGCTGGCAGTAGACCCCTTTCCCGAGCAACATAACGCTGATGCGGAGAGTGCGGCCACAGACGGGGCAGTTCTGGTGGTAGCAGACAGGATTGCCAGCCTGCTCCTCGAGAGGACTCATGGCTGAGTGCTGCTGATTGTTGTGTTCGTAAACCATACTTCACTTCTGTCCCCGTCTGTTCCCCGGCAAATGAGCTACCGACGAAGGACCCCAGTTTACGTCCGCCGGTCTCTTTCGACAATTCATCCGATGATGAGAATTTTGTAAGTTTTTGGGGACCGCCTAAGCTCTGGGCCGAATTGCTATGATTTAGAGAGTTTACGGGAAATGCAACGTTTGCAGATGACCGCCGTTGAAGCACCGGGCAGGAATCTGATCGCTCAAAAGTCCGGTTCCTAGGCCAGTTTCTCCTGTCCCCGCCAGTGAGCGTGATCCACTATGTTGCATCATCCCTGGCTGTTTCCGCTGGTGTTGATCTTTTGGTGTGCCACCAGCAGCTGGCTGGTAACGGCGAAGATTCTGCCGTCACTTTCCCCCGGATCGCCGCCGGGCTATCAGGCGCTCTATGTGTCGGACAACCGGCTTATCCCAGTGGCCTGGACGGTGCTCTGGAACGACCAACCGCTTGGCTGGGCGAGTAGCCAATCGCACCGGACCGAAGGGGGAGGAATGGAGGTCGATACACTGCTCCATTTCGAGCGACTGCCGATCAACGAGGTGCTGCCGGCTTGGAGCAAAATCTTCCTCCAGCAGTCGTTTGATTCCTCCACCTCCGCTCTCGACGCCCGGGGCCACCTCTCGATCGATCGCCGGGGCGATCTGCGGGATTTTAGTTCAGTCGTCAGTCTGCCGGCCACCGGGAGCCGGGTGACGCTTGACGGCAGAATCGACAAGGGGGAGGTAACGGTCGATGTTCGTGCCCACGGCATGAACTACTCTGTCTCGCGGCACTTGCCAACTCAGATCACGATTCGTGACGAACTCTCGCCGCAGGCGACGCTGCCTGGCCTTTATCAAAACCGGCAGTGGACTGTTCCGGTCTACAGTCCGCTGCGGCCCGGGCAGGCGCCGGTCGAGATTCTCCATGCCAGGGTCACCGGCGAAGAGTCAATGTTTTGGGAAGATGCCTTGGTGCGGGTCGATGTCGTTCACTACCAGGATGATCCGTCGACCCACCGGGAGCCGCGGTGTCGGTTGTGGGTGGATCGCAGTGGCAGAGTCCTTAAGCAGGAATCGTTGATGCTCGGCTCCAAATTGGTTTTCGTGAGGCGGTCCGACGCAGCCGCCGAGGATCTGATTCAAGGAGTCATGGCACCCACTGATACCGACGATGCCGACCACAAGGCCAGCTACCAGGAGGGACCGTGATCGAGTTCGACCATGTCACGCGGAAATATGGACCCAAGCCGGCAGTCACAGACCTAACGCTGTCGATTCCCCGCGGAGAACTTTTCGCGTTGCTTGGGCCCAACGGCGCGGGCAAGACGACGACGATTAAGATGCTTGTCGGCCTCCTGAGGCCCTCGCGCGGCGATGTCCGCATCTGTGGATATGACTTGGTGAAGGAATCGCGGCAAGCCCACCTGCATACCGGCTATGTGCCGGACGAGCCCACGCTCTACGACAAGCTGAGCGGCCGCGAGTTTCTCTGGTTTGTCGCCGACATGTTTGGCATGTCGCGGCACATCGCGAGCCAGAAGATCGATCGCGAGATCGAGCACTTCGAACTGGCGGAGTTTGCCGACGATCTTGCCGAGAGCTATTCACTGGGAATGAAGCAGCGGCTCGTCTTTGCCGCCTCCCTGCTCCACGATCCGCAAGTGCTCGTGCTCGACGAACCGATGGTCGGCCTCGATCCGCGGAGCGTGTGGATTGTGAAAGACCTCCTGAAAGCGCGAACAAGGGATGGAATGACCGTTTTTATGTCGACCCACACCCTGGCGATGGCCGAGGAACTGGCGGACCGGGTGGGCATCATGGAGCGGGGAGAATTAAAGTTTTTGGGCACCGTCGCTGAGCTTCGCGATCAAATGGCGCTGCAGACAACAAGCCTCGAGAGCCTCTACCTCGACTTCACCATGCCGCGGGCCGAAACCCCTGAGAGAAAGCTCTATGACCGGTCGCTGCCCGCAGAGTGAACCCTGTCAGTTGATCCCGATTGAACGGGAAATGCGCCTTTTCTCGCGGCTGCGGGCCACGATTGCCTGGGAGACGATCCGGTCGATGATCGCGGGGGCCCGGCTGCGACTGGCGCTTGTGACCCTGCTGAGCCTCGTCTTCTGGGCCGCCCTGTACTTTCTATTTCTGGAGGGGTTTTCGTTTCTCGACTCGATCCATGCTGAGGTGATCTCGCTCCTCTTCAACGCGTTCTTTTCGTCGCTGATGATCATGCTCACATTCTCCACAGGCATCCTGCTCTACGGCAGCATGTATTGCTCGCCCGAGATCCGGCTCCTGCTCACGCTGCCAACCCGAGCGGAGGCAATCTTTTCCCATAAGTTTCATGAGTCAATGTGGTTCTCCAGCTGGGGTTTCGTTCTGCTGGGTAGCCCAATGCTCGTCGCCTACGGCGTCGTGCGGGGATCCCCTTGGACCTTCTATCTCCTGCTGCTGCCATTCATGGTGTCGTTTGTGGTGATCCCGGCAACGCTCGGGGGGATCTGCTGTCTGGCAGCCGTGGCGTGGCTGGGCCGCCTGAGGTTGCATGCCCTCTCGATGCTCATCGCCGTGGTCTGCGTGGCGTCTGCGTGGCTGGGCTGGTCGCTATTCAAATCAACAGCCGTTGAAAGCGGGTCGACGGAGTGGTTTGAAAACGTGGTCTCCAGGCTCTCCATCGCCGAGCAGAAAGTATTTCCCAGCTGGTGGCTCTCCAGCGGCCTGATCGAGGCAGCGCGAGCCAGCGAGCTGCCCGAGGCCCGAGTGGCGTCGCTTCTGGAGGCGATGAAGTTTCTCGCCGTGTTGATCTCCAATGGCATGCTGTTGCAGGTGCTGGCTGGCTGGCTGGCGCGGTCGTGCTATCGACAGGGATACAGCCAGTTGGTGGGTGAAATGCCGGCGCGACGACAACGGCGGATTGCATGGGTCGACGAGCTGCTCTCGGCCGCAGGGACAAAGGCGGGCCGGCCGCTGCGGCTGCTCCTGGTGAAAGACCTGCGGCTGTTTCGCCGCGACATCTCGCAGTGGTCGCAGTTCGTGATCTTCTTCGGCCTGCTCGGGCTCTATTTCTTCAACCTGCGCTCGTTCAACTACAACCTCGCCTACGCGTCACTGATCAGCTTTCTCAATCTTGCCGTGGCCGGGCTCATTCTCTCGACGTTTACGACGCGGTTTGTCTTTCCGATGATCAGCCTGGAGGGGCGGCGGTTCTGGATTCTCGGACTCCTGCCCGTGCATCGCGATCAGATCGTCTGGTCGAAGTTTCTGTTCTCGTTTCTCGGCGGTCTGCTGCCCTGCTGTCTGCTTGTATTCCTCAGCGATTCGATGCTCGGCGTCGGCCGATCGCTCCTGTGGGTGCATGAAATCTGCTGTGTGTCACTCTGCATGGGGCTGTCAGGGATTGCCGTGGGGCTAGGGGCGCGGATGCCCGACCTGCGAGAATCCTCGTCGGCGAAAATTTCTGCTGGCTTCGGCGGCACCCTCTGCCTCGTGCTTAGTTCATTGTTCATCATGAGCGTGGTAATCATCGCGGCGATCCCCACGCATCTGTCGATGGCCACTCGCGCCTTCGGAGGAGGCGGTCCGCCTCCTGCCGGTTTTCTGGGTTGGGCGGCCGGACCGCAGGGCACGGCTGCGAGCCTGCTGGTCGTGAGCACCCTTGGCATCATTGCGACTTTCCTGCCGCTGGAACTCGGCCTGCGGTCGTTTCGCCGCCTAGAGCCGTAGGCGCCCAGGGCCTAGAGCCGTAGGCGCCCAGGGCCTAGAGCCGTAGGCGCCCAGGGGCTAGAGCCGTAGGCGGCCAGGGGCTAGAGCCGTAGGCCGGGCTGTTATGATCTGCCGGTCGCTACGGTTTCATCCTCCGGCGGCAAGGCAGCTGGCAGAATCTCCATGGTCAAACACCCAAACGGGCACAATCGGCTCAACCAGTTATCCGCTCGGGTTCGGATTGGCGCCGTGCAGTATCTCAATACCCGGCCGCTCGTGCATGGCTTGGCAACCCGGGGTGTTGACGTGGCCTACGATCTGCCGAGTCGGCTGGCCGATCAGCTTTCGGCAGGCCTGCTCGATGTCGCTCTGATTCCGTCGATCGAACTCTTTCGTGGTGTCGGCTACCGGGTTGTCTCAGACGCCTGCATCGGCTGCCGCGGTCCGGTGATGAGCGTAAAACTCTTTTTTCGCACCCAGCCGGGTCGGGTCGCGAGGCTTGCAGTCGACGAGGGTTCTAGGACGAGCGCAACGCTCGCCCGCATTCTTCTTGCCGAGCGCTACGGGGTTCTGCCGCAGGTCGAGGTGTTGCCAATCGGTTCGGGGTTTGACGACACCCCTGCCGATGCCGTGCTGCTGATTGGAGACCGGGCGATCGGTTCGCAGAGCGGGTCGTTCCAACTGGTCTGGGATCTTGGTGACGAATGGTGCCGGTGGACCGGATTGCCGTTCGTGTTTGCGGTCTGGGCCGCCCGGGCCGGAGTGGATGTGCGCACCGTAGAACCGGTGCTTGCGGAGGCCCGCGACTCCGGTCTTGCCAATCTGGCAGCAATCGCGGCCGCCGAGGCGACACCGCACGGGCTCACCGTGCCGCAGTGTCTCAGTTACCTCCGCGACAACCTGCACTACAAACTCGGCTCGCCAGAGCGAACCGCACTTGGGCGGTTCTACCGGCATGCCGAGATGCTGTCACTGGCTCCGGCGGGAGTCGATATCGCGACGGCGATCAGTTCTGAGGTATGATTTCCGCTGCAGTCAGCGACGGAAAGTTGTCACCAGCAAACACTCAGCATCATGAAATCAGACATTCAGCGCATCCTTGCTGACACGTTGGCTGGCAGCCGACTGGTAGCAGACGATGCCGTGCGGTTGCTTGAGTCGAGGGAATTGGCGGCCATCGGCCGCGCGGCCAATACGGTCACTCGGCGGCTCCATCCCGAGCCGTATCGCACCTACAACATCGACCGCAATATTAATTACACAAACGTCTGCACGGCGGTCTGCGACTTCTGCGCCTTCTATCGAGGCCCGAAGTCTGCCGAGGGCTATGTGCTCGACCGTGGGGAACTCCTCATGAAGATCGAAGAGATGGTCGCTCTGGGAGGCGATCAGATCCTCATGCAGGGAGGCCTCCATCCCACCCTCTCGCTTGAGTGGTATGAAGGACTTCTCCATGACATTAAGGCGCGGTTTCCGCAGGTGAATATCCATGGCTTTTCTCCGCCGGAGATCCACCACTTCGTGAAAATTTCGAAGCGGCCGCTCCGCGAAGTGCTCGAGCGACTAGCCCGCGCCGGACTGGGCTCGCTGCCGGGGGGAGGCGGCGAGATTCTTGTTGATCGCGTGCGGCAGGCGATGACCCGCGGGAAGGTGCTCACCGACGATTGGCTGGAGGTTCATCGACAGTGGCACGAACTCGGCGGCCGCAGCACAGCCACGATGATGTTTGGCCATATCGAAACGCTACCTGAGCGGATCGAACACCTCGAGCGGCTGCGGCAGTTGCAAGACGAGACGGGCGGCCTGACCGCCTTCATCTGCTGGTCGTTCCAGCCAGACAATACGGAGATGGCAGACATCCCGCCGGCGGGTCCGTTTGAATATCTCATTACGCAGGCCGTGGCCCGGCTCTATCTCGACAACGTGCCGAACATCCAGTCGAGCTGGGTGACGCAAGGCCGTGAGATCGGCCAACTCGCGCTGCTTTTCGGCGCAAACGACATGGGGAGCCTGATGATTGAGGAAAATGTCGTCAGCGCAGCGGGAACGGTCCACCATCTCACGCTCGAGCAGATGAAGTCGTCGATCGCGCAGCTCGGCTGGATTCCCCGACGGCGAAACGTCTTCTACGAACTCTTTGAGGAGGAGGGGGCGATGACAGGCGGGACGACGCCAGCGGGCGATCCCGCGCGGGAAAAGTCTCGGGCGTTGCAGTTGCCCATGCTCCCCATGGCTTCAACGGCCCCGTGACCGTGACTCTGCCACTGCCCGTGGGGCGAGGCCCGCTCACACTTCGGGCGCGGCATCTGCTGCCGATCGGTGCCGACTCGATCGAAAATGGCTGGCTGACGATCGAGGGGGGCCGGATCGTCGCCATCGGCCGCGGCAGGCCGTCTGGCCCGGTGCACGATCTCGGCGAAGCGATCATTCTGCCTGGCCTCGTCAATGCCCACACACACCTGGAGTTTTCTGACCTGACGCGGCCCCTGTCCGCTATGCATGGCCTGCCTGCCTGGATCGAACAGGTGGTGGCTCTCCGGAGGGCACGTCTCCTCGACCCCGCTCGTGAGCCGGCCCGGCTGACAGCTGCCATCGGCCTCGGCCTCAGGGAATCGGCGGCGGCGGGCGTGACTGCGATCGGTGAAATCGCAACTGCGCTGCATCCGGGGCCGATGGCAGACGGTCCTCGCATGCGTGTGTTTTACGAGACGCTCGGACTCTTGCCGGGCTCAATGGCCGCGGCCGAAGCGACGCTCGTCCGCGGCCTGGAGCGGATGGGGCGGAGCGGACTCTCTGTTGGTATCTCGCCACACGCGGCCTACTCCGTGGGGCAACTACTAGGGCGAAACGTCATCCGCCAGGCGGTCGTGCGCCGGCTGCCGGTGGCGATGCACTTAGCCGAGAGCCGCGACGAAGCTGAACTGCTCGCAACGGGGGGCGGGGCGTTTCGCAGCCTGCTGGAAGGCCTGGGAGCATGGCGGCCGGAGGCCCCGCCGCGGCTGCTTGGCGTCGCCGACTGGATTTCATGGCTGGCGCGGCCGCCGCGGGGGATCGTGGTGCACGGCACGTTTCTGCCTGAGGATCCCATGGCACTTGCGCGGCTGGCGCGGCATCGCGACCGGCTCTGCGTGGTGGTCTGCCCGCGGACCACACAGGCGATTGCCGGCAGGCTGCCACCTGTCGACTCGTTTCGTGCCGCCGGTGTTCGTGTCGCCATCGGCACCGATAGCCGGGCGTCGAATCCAGATCTTTCGGTGCTGTCCGAGTGTCGGACGCTTGTGGAAGGGGGCTTGGTCAGTCCTGCCGAATCACTCGCAATGGCCACTCGCAACGGTGCCTGGGCGCTGGGCTTCGACAGGCAGTCGGGAATCCTCACCCCGGGAATGTCGGCCGATCTCGTCATCCTGCGGCCGGCTGGAAGAACCGCCGATCCCCACGAGGCCGCGATCAATCCTGACACCCAGATGATCGCCACGCTCCGCCGTGGTCGCGTGATCGCATGATCGCGTGATCGCATGACCACGAGGCGCATGGCGTTCAAAAAAGCCGTGAACTGCTTCAGTTGGCCCTCATAGATGGCAAGGACGACACCCTGGGTGAGCAGTTCCCGGGCCAAGATGACAGAGGGGCCAACCAGGGCTTGGACACTGGCGACAGCCGGGAGTATCCCTAAAGTAAGGAATACAGGATTCATGCTCGCCAAGCTCACCTCAAAGAACCAGTTGACGCTCCCGATCGACCTCCTGCGCCAACTGCCGCTGGCCGACTATTTTGAAGCGACTGTGGCCGATGCCGCCATCGTCCTGCGGCCCGTTCGGGTGGTGCCCGCAATCGATCTTGAGCGGGTGCGGGATGCGGTGGCGGCGACGGACGCAAAGGCTGAAGACGTCGGCCGCGCGGTGCGTTGGGCTCGCGGGAAACACTGATGGATCGTGTTGTCCTTGACAGCAACGCAGTGGTGAGTGCGCTCTTATTTCGGGGAACGGCAAGTCGCCTGCACGCCCATTGGCGGGCGGGTCACTTCCGCATGGTCGCGAGCGAGGAGACGCTCGCGGAACTCGCGCGGGTATTCCGATACCCCAAGTTCAAGCTCTCGGACGATGTGGTCGAAACGCTGCTGGCGGGTCTGCGTAGCAAGTTCTTCAAGCGTGTTCCAGCGGAAGCCGTTCCGGCCAGGTTCGACCGTTTCACGCTGTCCACCGGTATCGATCACCACAGGCACAACACCGGCCGATAGCGCCTCGACCGTGGTCTGGCCGAAGTGTTCCTGAGAGCTGGGATTGAGATCGCTTTCCAAGCCGCGCAGGGTTGGGAATCACACTGCCCCATGTGCAGTTGATAAAAACATCGAAATTCATCCTGATGCAAGTCAGGAAAGAAGTACGGGTCAAGCAGCCGCTCGAAGCGCGATCGAAGGGCTGGGATCGAGGACGTGATGCGGCAGGCCCATGGCGTGGGGAGACGCACTACGTCCACCCGGCTGAGATCGACACCGTAGTAGTGTTCCAGATTCCGGGTGCTGTCCGGTCCAGTCATGACCAGGCTCACTGGCTGACGGCGAGAAGAGTGTTCAGCCAACACGAGCGCCCGTTTCTCACCCCCCTCCACCTTGAATCCCCATATTTCTGGCGTCGATCGCCACGCGCCGCGAATCGATTGCCACTTTTGTCAAGCCGCCGCGGATGAAATTATGGTGATCCTTCAGAATTGTGAGGCCGCCGGCCGCAGGCTACAGCCGGCAGTTGGCGATCTGTGTTTCGATGATGGCCGAGGCGCCGATTATTTCCAGCCGCTCCATGATGGCGTGAGCATCGCCCCGCTTCACCATCGACCGCACAGCGCACCAGTCGGGATCTTCCAGTCCGCTCACCGTCGGAGAATTGAAGCCGGGCGTGATTTTCTCAGCCTCCGCCAGCCGGGAGCGGGGCACGTTGTATTCAAGCAGCGACCAGTTGCGGGCTATCACAATGCCCTCCAGCCGTCGCACAATGCGGTCGGCCGTCGCAGCATCGCGGACGGAGTGATTCTGCACGAGCACTGTCTCGTAGCGGCCGATCTCATCAAGCACGTGGAGCCGATTGGCCGCGAGCGTACTGCCGGTCTCGACGAGATCGACAATCGCGTCGGCGACACCAAGATTGATCATGATCTCGACGGAGCCTGAGAGCTCGACGAAGTGGGCCTCCACACCCCGCTCGGCCAACCACTGCCGCGTAATCCGCGGGAAGCTGGTGGCGACCCGTTTGCCTGCGAGTTGGCGGGCGTCGGTCACGGAGGAGTCCTCCCCGACACAGAGCGCCAGCCGGCACGAACCGATGCCGAGATCGAGCCTGTGAACAAGGCTTGCGCCACTTTCGGCCACGAGATCGGCGCCGGTAATCCCAAGGTCGATTGCTCCCTCGGCCGTCAGCACGGGGATGTCATCGGTTCGCAGAAAGATCACCTCGGCCGGAATGCCCCGACAGCGGGCAAAGAGGCTCCGTTCGTTGCGACGAAACGAAACGCCCGCATCGTTGAGCAGCAGGGCGGCAACGTCGGCCAGTCGGCCCTTGCTCGGAACGCCAATGCGGAGCAGTGGGGATGGAGAGTGATCGCTCACGGTGTGGCTCCGTCTGTGCGGGATGGTGTGATGGCAGGCGGTTGGCCGGCAGTGTTGGTCCGGGCCGCCTTCTCGTCGAGGCCAGAGATGCCGAACCGCCTGGCGAGTTCGCTCTCCACCCGCTCACACGAGACATCGCGGCAGGCCAGCAGAACAAGCATGTGATAGACGAGATCGGCCGCCTCGCAGACGACCCGTTCATCCGACTCGTGGTCGGCTGCGGCCACCAGTTCGCCGGCCTCCTCGGTGATCTTGGCACCGATCTTGGGAACGCCCCCGGCCAGCAGTCGGCTGGTGTAGGATCGGTCGGTGGACTCTCCTTTTCGCGAGACGATCACACGCTGCAGATTTTCAAGGGTTTCACCCAACCGACGCATCGATGGCTCCAGACTCTCACCAGCATGAGGCAGCCCTACCGGCCGATCCGGCGAGGCCCTCAACTGTAGCATGCCCTGCCGCGTTGGCCGGAGACCTAGAATTGGCACCCGTTCCTGCGAGCGGGCCGGTGCTGGGGGACGATTGCTGGATCCTATCAGGGCCGACTGCAGCAGGGAAAACAGCCCTCGGACTGCTGCTGGCCCGCCGCCTTGATGCGGAAATCGTGAGCGTCGACTCAATGTCGGTCTACCGGGGGCTGGATATCGGCACCGCCAAGCCGACGACCCAACAGCGGGCGGCGGTGCCGCACCACGTGGTCGACCTGGTCGAACCGGACGTGGTCTACACCGTCGCGCGGTGGCTGGCCGATGCTGCGGCGGCCGTGGAAAACTGCCGGCGTCGCGGCAAGCGGGTGCTCTTCGTTGGCGGTACGCCGCTCTACCTGCGGGCGCTCCGCGACGGCCTCGATCCGCAGCCGGAGGGTGATCTCGCCCTGCGGACGCGGCTCCTGGAGGAGGCCGCGCGGCTGGGCAGTGGTCCGCTTCACAATCGTCTTGCGGCCCTCGATAGAGCTGCGGCCGCCCGGATTCATCCCCACGACACCCGCCGGATCATCCGGGCCTTGGAGGTTGTCGAACTGAGTGGCCGGCCGATGGCGACATCGTGGTCGCAACCGCGGCCACTGCATCCCGTCTTTGCACGGCAGATGATGGTCGTCGACTGGCCGCGGCGGCTGCTCCGCGAACGGATTGACCGGCGGGTGGAGGCGATGTTTGCCGCGGGTCTCGTTGCGGAGACGGAGGCGGCAACCCGCCAGCCCGACGGGATCGGGCCGACGGCCCGGCAGGCGGCGGGCTATGCCGAGGCCCTTGAGGTGTTGGCCGGCAGGATAACGCCGGGCGACGCGGTGCGGCTCACGCAGCAGCGGACGCGAAAACTCGCAAAGCGGCAGCTCACTTGGCTACGGAGCTTCAAGTCGGCTGTCTGGATTGGCGCTTGAGCATGGCCTTCCGGATTCCCTGCCCCCGTGGGATAAGTTTTCTAACTTGTCCAATCCGTTTTGCGACCAACTGTGGCACTGCAGCGCCGGGCCGGCAGAAGTCTCCTTCGCGGGGACTTTCGCCGTGGGGCCCTGTGGCAGTGCAGACCTTGGCAGGGCGAAATTCCGACGCTCGTCGAGCTTCAGCCGATCCCGGCTCTACGGATTCCCCGTGGGATAAGTTTTCTAACTTGTCCAATC
>JBAXUW010000082.1:0-13036 GCA_037129495.1 Planctomycetota bacterium
AAAACTCGCCTCCACGGGGGCACGGCAAGCTTTAAAAACTCGCCTCCACGGGGGCACGGCAAGCTTTGAAAACTCGCCTCCACGGGAAAACGCGTTACTCGCCGGGGGCCTGCAGCCAGCAACTGAGCGTTGCATCCCAATCGAGAATCTCTTCCGGCTTAAAATAGAGCGCAATCTCCCGCGCGGCCGACTCGGGCGAATCCGACGCATGCACGAGATTCATCTGCCGGCTCGACGAGAAATCACCGCGGATCGTACCTGTCGCTGCCTTCAGTCCGTTCGTTGCACCAAGCATATCGCGAACCACCCGGATCACCTCCGGTCCCTGAAACACATTCCCCACCACCGGCGACGCAGTGATGAAATGCTCCAGGTGGGGATAAAATGGCTTCTCGACATGTTCGGCATAATGCTGCTTCGCAAGCGTCGGCGTGACACGCAGCATCTTCATCGCCACGAGTCGCAGCCCTTTCTCCTCAAACCGGCTCACCATCCGGCCCAGCAGGCCACGCTGGAGGCAATCAGGCTTAAACATCACAAAGGTGCGCTCCATGGCAGCATCATCTCCAGATCGTCAAAGGTTCGAAAATACCACGTGCAACACTCTGTCTCGCCGTGGATAAAAGCATTTTGTAGCGGCTCCCGACATCCGCAACTAGCCCATCTTGTTCCCGATTCCCCCGTCTTCTACGCTCCCGACATGCCGCCTCCAGCACACCACGTTTCCACAGCAGCCGCGATCCTGCCGGCCATCGGTCGGTTCACTGTCGCGGCCTGTCTGGTCGCCACCCTGCCCGCGGCCCTCCCCGCAGCCGATGTCTCTCCGCAGCTCATGGCCCGGTTTACAAAACAGGTGCAGCCCCTCATTCTCAACAAGTGTTCTGCCGGCGCCTGCCACGGTGGACCGACCGCCCACATGCCCCAATTCCAGCGGAGCGACGTCTCCGGCCGACTCGATCGCAGCGTCACGCTCAAAAACATCGAGACCCTCTTGCGGGCTGCCGGCAAGAACGTGAGCGCCACGCCATTCCTGACCACGATCACCGCCCGGCACCCCGCCTCTTCCACGCCGACAAGCCTGAGCATGACGCCGCTCACGACCGTCGAGCGGGCCACGCTCGAACAGTGGCTGAGTGCCACAGCGGGTCAGAGCAAGAGCATTGCCGCACGGCCAACAGCCACGACCAAGATCGTAGACACTCCAGTCACCCCGTTCCAATCCACCAACCGGTTTCGCGCCATGCTCGACGCCGCCGCCAACCCGGTACAATTCCCGCCACCGCCCGAGCCCCAGGGCATCATCCTCGGCAAGGACAGCGAGTAGGAGCAGCCTGCTCACACCCGAATCACACCGCTGATCACCGCCTCGAGAAATGGCCGATTGCCCTCCAACAGCGTCGGCTCATTCATCATCTCCTCTGCCGACAGCCAGAGGATCTCTGCCACCTCGATCGGATGCGGCACAAACTCCGCGTCGTTCTCGAGCGACACCGTCCACCAGGCCAGCGACGTGCCCCAGTCAGTCACGTTGCGCCACACGCAGACCTTCGCCACGACCAGCGCGGCGAGTTCTTCCATGCACTCTCGGACGACGGCTTCGTGCTCTTCCTCACCAGGCTCAATGTGTCCGCCCGGAAAACAGAGTCGGCCCGGGGCGGTCACTGCAGCCCCTCGACGAATCACCAGAAAGAGCTCGCCCTTGCGGGCTACGGCCACCACGGCGCGTTTCTGAGACCTATATTCAGCCATTCCATGCCGCCTTTGTCCAGCTGTTTCCGGCGGCCTACGGGCGGAGCCGTTTCCGGATCAGCCCCGTAGATTACACTACGAGGCCGAATTGTCTGACCCGCCCGGCCCCGCCGTCGGGCCATCCCTGTGAGCCATACTGCAATGACGAACGCTCCGGCCCCGAAAGGCTCCGCGAATCCGCCTTCACTGTTTGGGCAACCGCTCAACCTGCCGGTGCTTATCATGCTCATATTGGGCGCCCTGGCGCTGGCAACGCTCTTTATCCGAGAACAGACTAACCTGCCAGCCACCGTCAGCTACGACGAATTCGTCCGGCAGGTAAAGGCAGGCAATGTCGCCAGCGTTGAGATCGTTGGCAACACGCTGGCGGGTGAATTCACCGCCGTTCCGGCTGCCGATCGCCCGGGCGCTCCCCAAGGAAAAACCTTCCGTCTTGAACTCTCCGGCTATATCGCCGACGGACTCAACACCCTCCTGCTCGATCACGGCGTCCGCACCAACGTCCGTCAGCCAAGCGACGGCACTGGCTTCCTGCTGGGCATCTACATGCTCGTGCCGCTGCTTCTCATGGCGGGCTTCTGGATCACGCTCCGCCGCGCCCGCGATCCGCTTGGTAACTCCGGTTTCCTTAGTAGCTTCAGCAAGTCGCCCGCCAAGCGCTACAGCGCCACCGACAAGCAGATCACGTTTGCCGACGTCGCCGGACTGGAGCAGGTGAAAGGCGACCTTCAGGAGATCGTCGAATTCCTCAAAGATCCCAAGAAATTTCAGCGACTCGGCGGCCGTGTGCCTAAGGGCGTGCTGCTGATGGGCCCGCCAGGCACCGGCAAGACACTCCTCGCCCGAGCCGTGGCCGGCGAGGCGGGCGTGCCCTTCTTCTCAATCTCGGGGAGTGAATTCATCCAGATGTTTGTCGGCGTGGGAGCCTCGCGGGTTCGCGATCTCTTCAAGACAGCAAAAGACGCCTCGCCGGCGATCCTCTTCATCGATGAGATCGACGCCGTCGGCCGTGTCCGTGGAGCAGGATTGGGCGGAGGCCACGACGAGCGTGAACAGACGCTCAATCAGATCCTCAGCGAGATGGATGGCTTCAGCCCTTCGGAATCGGTGATCGTGTTGGCCGCTACCAACCGGCCCGATGTACTCGACCCCGCCCTGCTGCGGCCCGGCAGGTTTGACCGCCACGTCACCGTCGATCGCCCCAACCAAAAGGCCCGGCTCGCGCTCTTTACGGTGCACACGCGTAACGTACCGCTCGCTCCCGACGTCGACCTCAAGCGGCAGGCCAGCGGCACCGTCGGCCTGACTGGTGCAGACATTCGCAATCTCGTCAACGAGGCTGCTCTCTGGGCCACCCGCAACGATAAAGAAGCCGTCGATGCCTCCGACTTCGACTATGCCCGCGACAAGGTGTTGATGGGACCGAAGCGGGAAGAACTACTCACCGGCCGCGAGAAGAAGATCACCGCCTACCACGAAGCCGGTCATGCCCTCGCCGCCTGGCTGCTTCCGGGTGTCGACAAGCTCCATAAAGTAACGATCATCCCCCGCGGCCGGGCGCTCGGCGTGACGCAGCTCCTCCCTGAGGAAGACCGGATGAACATCGGCGAATCTGATCTCTACAACCGGCTTGCCTTCATTCTGGGTGGCCGCGCCGCTGAAAAGCTGGTCTTCGGCGAATACTCCGCCGGCGCGGAAAACGATCTCCAGCAGGCGACGCGGATCGCCCGCAAGATGGTGTCGCACTGGGGCATGAGCGATCGGGTCGGCCCGGTGGCCTGTCATGTTTCCAACGAACATCCCTTCCTCGGCCGCGACGTGTATGAGCAGCGGGAATACGGAGAGCACACGGCACAGATCATCGACGAGGAGGTCTCGCGGCTCTTAAGCGAGGCCGCCATCCGCGCCACTCAACTCCTCTCCGAACACCGCGCCAAGCTCGATGTTTTGGCAAACGAACTCGAATCTCGCGAGATGCTCGACGATACGGAGGTCGTGGAGATCATCGGCCCGGCCACGCCGCGGAGTGGCAGCGATGCTGCCCTGCCCAGCCAGGCAGCCCGACAAGGCACGGGCTCATAATGCTCTCCCACGCCGTCTATTTTACGCTCAAAGACCGCACGCCCGACGCCGCCGCGAAGCTCGTGGCCGGCTGCCGAAAATACCTCACTGGCCATTCCGGCACAAAGGCTTTTTCGGTAGGCACACGTGCCGACTACGACCGGCAGGTGAACGACCGCGACTACGACGTGGCCCTGATGATCGTATTTGAATCGCATGCAGCGCACGATGCCTATCAGACCGCCGAGCGTCATACTGAGTTTATCGCCGAGCACGCCAGCTCATGGGCGAACGTCCGCATCTTCGATACCGATCTCGCAACACTCGAAGCTTTTTAAGTGTGAGATAAGATTTTCATCTTGTCCGCTTTACGCGAAACATCGCATCCTGCGATTTTCGCTTGGCAAACGCAGTTTGCTGGTGCTGCAGGTCGCATCCATGCGACGCCGTCTTATGTCCTTTGTGGGATAAGATTTTCATCTTGTCCGCTTTACGCTTCGGCAAGCTTTCAACTCGCCTTCAGATAAAGGACGAAGCCGGGATCGGCACGGCATCGATGCCGTGCGCAGCACCAGCGAGCGGCGGCTCGCCAAGCAAAAACGACACGACGTCGTGTTTTGCGCGAAGAAAGCCAACTTCTGCCGGCCCGGCGGCGCAGTCTCATAGACGGTAGCACTACGTATTGGACACGTTGGAAAACTTATCCCACACCAGTCTCGCTATACCACCCGTCCACGTGAAAGGCTCACCGCGCCACCAAAGCAGGTCGCCACGTCGCCATCTGTCACCCGCTGCCGCTCCTGATACCGCGACCGATACCGCCAGCCCGCCGGCTCGACCGTATAGCCCAGCGGCAGGGGCGAAGGATCGATCCGACACTCCACCAGCGGCGGCCGCACAGTAGAAGTGCCCGCGGCGAGCGGGTGTGGAAAATTCACGTTCCAAAACTCGCCCGTCAAAAGCTGCATCGGCAGCACGTCGGTAAACACCTCCGCCATCCATGCCGCGGCACGACCCCAGTCGATCGGCTCCTCGCGGCGGTGGTAATGCGAGGCCGCCAGCGACTTCACACCGTGCAGCGCTGCCTCGCGGGCCGCTGCCACTGTGCCCGAATGGTGGATGTCAACGCCGAGGTTACCGCCGGCATTGATGCCCGAAAACACCCAGTCGACCTGCGGCCGGTCGACTGCGTTTTTCTCAAAACCCGCTCCAGCCGCTCGCACGAGCGCCGTCAGCGCGAGCCGCACGCAATCTGCGGGTGTGCCATCGACATGAAAGCGATCTGCCCCCACCTGCTCCAAGACGAGTGGCCGGTCGGTCGTCACCCGATGACCGCAGCCGGAATGTGGCTCTTTAGGCGCGACCACGATGACTCGGCAGGCCCACGCCCGACAGGCCGATTCGAGCGCGGCAAGCCCTGGGGCATCGATGCCGTCGTCGTTGGTAAGGAGCACAATCATGCGAACCTTTCTCCAGATTGAGCGGTCGCATCGGCCAGCCGCTCCAGCATCGCCCAGACCCCCTCGGCGGCCGCGGCGGCCGTCCGGCAGACATCCTCCGCATCGGTGCAGGCCGGTGCATCAGGCCGGGCAACGTTTGTCACCACAGAGATCGCCGCCACCTTGAGTCCCAATCGCCGCGCGACAACCACCTCGGGCACGGTCGACATGCCGACGACATCAGCGCCAAACTTTCGCAGCATGCGATATTCTGCACTGGTCTCGTAACTGGGCCCCGAGAGATGCGCGTAGACCCCTGCACGGGCCGTAGCGCCGGCCGACCTCGCCGCTTCCAAGGCGGTGCGCACCAACACCGGATCGTAACACGGCGCCGCGGCTGCAGCACGCAGTTGACTGCCTGCCACCGGCTCGATTCCCTCTGTCCAAGGCCGCCGCACCAGATCGATGTGGTCGGTTAAGACCACCAGTTCGCCCGCCTTCATGTCGGGCCGCAGGCCGCCGGCGGCATTCGTGAAGACCACCGTTGTCACGCCCAAGCTGGCGAGCAGTTCGACGCCTCGCGAGAGGAGCTCAGGTGAGTGTCCCTCGTAGCCATGCACGCGGCCCTGCAGCATGACGACATCACGGGCCACGCCTCCTCCTAGCGGCTGCTGCCGCACTCTGCCGCAGACCACGCGGCCCGCATGCCCCGTCGCCGTTGAAGGCACGAGCCAGTTCGTATCGCGAGCCGCGAGCGACCATGAATTCTCCAGCCGATCAGCCAGTTCCCCGAGGCCGGTGCCGAGGACCACACCGAGCTTTCCTGCGGGTGGTGCTGCGGCTGCCCGCCCGCCTGCCGCCTGTCCTGCCGCGAGCACAAGCCGCGCCGCCGCCAGCGCGGTCGGTCGTGGCGTAGCCCAATCTCCTCTGCCTTCCTGCAAACCGCCGGCTTGGTATGGCATCTGTCTGCTCCCGACGGCTGTACCTGGCATGGGGATCTTTCTACGACAATGATTCCGGCCATGGCACAGGCACCCTTTGCCGACCGACGGTGAAAATCATATCTTCCCGGAGGCTTTTCCTGGGTTCCCCGAGGTCATGCCCCCCTGCCGCCCCCTTTTAAAAGCTCACTTGCTGAACCAACTGCATCACGCTGCATCACGCCTTTTTGGAGCACACCCCTCGATGTCTACGCGAGCCGAGAAGTTTGCCGGTCTGTCTGTCGCCATCGTCACCCCGTTTCGCGACGGCGAAATCGACACCAAGCGTCTTCACGAGCAGGTCGACTTCCAGGCTCAGGCTGGCGTGACGGGCATCTGCCCGGTGGGCACAACCGGTGAATCGCCAACGCTCACGCACACTGAACACGAACGCGTGATCACCGAAAGCATCCAAGCCGCAGCGGGCCGCCTGCTCGTGATGCCCGGCACCGGCAGCAATTCCACCGCCGAGGCGGTCCGCCTGACCAAATATGCTTGCCGAGCCGGTGCCCATGCGGCGCTCGTTGTCTGTCCGTATTACAACCGTCCCACGCAAGCTGGCATCTACCAACACTACAAGGCCCTCGCTGAGGCCGTCGACATCCCGATCTGCGTCTACAACATCCCGGCCCGGACCGGCCGCAATATCGAGCCGGAGACGATTATCCGGCTCGCCGAGTTGCCTGGTATCGCAATGGTGAAGGAGGCGACCGGTTCGATGGATCAGGCCTCCCAGATCCTCGCAGCCACCGACCTCACCGTGCTCTCGGGCGACGATAGCATGACGCTCCCGCTGCTCGCGATTGGTGGCCGCGGGGTGATCTCGGTCGTCGGCAATCTCGTGCCGGCCGACATGAAGGCCCTGATCACCGCCTTCGATCAGGGCGACCTCGCCACGGCCCGCAAGCTCCACGGCAGGCTCTTTACGCTTTGTCGCGAACTTCTCGGCCTAGCCAGCAATCCGATCCCGATCAAGGCGGCGCTGGCAATGGTGGGCCGCGACACAGGTGAGATCCGCCTGCCGCTGGTAAGCCTTGAGGCTCCACTGGCCGCCAAACTTCGGCAGGTGCTCACCAACTACGGTCTGGCTGTGTCCTGAGCCGGATTCCAGACGATGTCTCGCAAAACAGCCCCCTGTGTGTCGAAGCGGGCGATGGTCGTGTTGTAAGAGCGTGAGAGATCGTTCTTGGCAAACTGCCCGACGACCGCGTCGGCCGCCGCCGGTGATTCACAGCAGGCCATCACTGTCGGCCCCCAACTGCTCTGGGCACTGCCACGTGCACCAATCGCGACGAGGCTGTCGATAAGACGCTCTGTGGCCTGGGCATGTGGCAGCCGCGAGGATACCTCTGCAAACGGCTGGCCGGCCAGTCGGCCATAGCGGAGCACCGCGTCGGAAAACTCCGCGAAGCGTCCCTCAACCGCGGCGGGCCACAGGTCCATGAGCGCGATCCGCGACAGCTCCGCCGAGATCTCAAGCGTCACCGGCGGCAGGCTGGCAAACGCCTGCTTCTCGGCATCGCCATGGAGGCCGACGGCGTTGCGCATGCTAAAGACAACACACCGCCATTGTTCCGGCAGATGCACACGGGCCAAGAGCGGCGAGAACGACCGCGTGGCATCGTCTTCGGCCACGCGATCTGCAGGCATGAGTCTGCCCCCTTCGACGATCAGGCCACCGCCGCTAAATCCATAGATGCCAACACACGACCTCCGACCGCGGCCCACGCCCCGGGCCAATTCCACGGCATCGCGAATGTCGAACCGTCTTTCTGCCTGCTGTCCCTGAGCCTCGGCCCGAGGCCGATAGAGCTGCCGCATTCCAGCCGCTACCGCCAGCCCGAGCTGCGTTCCACTGCCCAGGCCAGCATGGCTCCCTGGCACGTCGATGACCTCAATCCCGCAGGCAACTCGCTCACCAAGTCGCCACGCTTCGACGCACGCCTTTGCAAATGCCACCGCACGGTCGGCCAGCGGACCGGTGGCCTCGTACCGTTTTGCCCGCCTGATCCGGAGTTGCACTCCGGGTCGGTCGATCATCACACCCACGCCGCCAAAAGACCGTCCGCCGGCTACCCCAAACGAAAGCATGCCCAGATGCAGCCGCGCGGGTGTGCAAATCTCCACGGCAGCGGTTGGAGACAGTAGCGAGGGATGATCCTGTGTCATGTTGAGAGTAGACAAAGTGACTTGAGATCAGACAAGCAGCCGGCTGGCAGAAGAGGGCATCGGCAAGGCGGAAAACTCGCCTCCACAGGAAAGAGCCTGCTCTCTTTCGTAGAATGAGGGCCTTCACTTTATCCATCGGGGCGACAGCGTGCTTTCAATTCGAGCAGCCGCCACGCCTCGTGCTCCCGAGGCCCACCGGTCTTCTCGACAAGCACTGCCAACTCTCGAAGCTGACGGCCCACCTCCTCCGCTCCGAGCAGGTGCAGGCGTGTGACAAGAATCGCTCCCTCCACCACGGCATGCCGCGCCCGGTGAAAACCCACAAACGGCCGTCCTTCGTGCACCGTCACCACACGGGCTTCCAGCCGGAGTCGCTCCTGCGAATGATCCGCTGAATCGATCCGGAATTCATACGCCCGGCAGGCGTCCGCGAGCACGTAGCCCTCTACGGCTGTCGCGGGCCGACTCGCCGGCGACACCTCCACCATGCCAGTCACCACCCGGGCCAGCAGCAAGGCGTCGTCGGTGATGTGAAAGACGCCCTCTGGCAGCCGCAGGAGATTGGCCGCGGTCTGGCTCGTGGAAAAGGGCCGCAGCAGAAGCCGCTCGATCGTGCCGGCCACCGCCGCATCGTCGTCGACCTGCGGCCCCATGGCTGCCAGATGCATGGCACCGGAGGAATCGGTGGTGGTGACGAGTCCTTCCAGAATCATAGGTTCAGTGTACGGCCTGGAAGCGAGTACGATAGAAGGCAAAGCCTCTCCAGCCGCCCAACCCATTTCCGCCCGTGACCGACTCCCGCGAACAGATTCATTTCGTTACCGGCCGGCTCGCCGAGCACTCGCTGCGGCAGGTGCTCGATCGCCTGATGCCACGGGTGGGCTTCGAGGCCACAGTGCAGGTCATGCACATCACGGTCGCGGCGCTGATGAACACCGCGTGGATCGCCCGCCGGCTGGAGGTGCCCGCCGGTACGACACGGATCGTCATTCCCGGCGGCTGCCTCGGTTCGCTTGACGCGTTTGGTGCTGTCACCGAACTACCCGTGGAACGCGGCCCCGAAGATCTCCGGCGGCTCGACGAATTCTTCGGCCAGCAATCCAGAGACCTCTCCGACTACGGTGCCTTCGACATCGAGATTCTTGCTGAGATCAATCATGCGCCGAGAATGCCGCTGGCGACGATCCTCGCCGAGGCCCGCCGGCTCCGTGCGGCGGGCGCCGATCGGATCGACCTCGGCTGCGATCCAGGGAGCGTCTGGACCGGGGCCGCCGACGCCGTGCGAATGCTTGTGGCAGAGGGCTTTCCCGTCTCGATCGACAGCTTCGAACCGCAGGAGATCGCGGTCGCTGTGCGAGCCGGCGCGAGCCTTGTGCTCTCCGTCAACTCGACCAACGCCGCCGCCGCTGCCGACTGGGGCTGCGAGGTGGTCGTCGTGCCCGACGTGCCCGCCACGCTCGAAGGCTTCTACGACACGATCGAAACACTCACACAGCAGAGCGTCAAGATGCGGCTCGACCCGGTGCTCGAACCAATCGGCTTCGGCTTCGCGGCCAGCCTCGGCCGATATCTCGATGTCCGGCGCCGATTTCCAAATGCCGAGATGATGATGGGCGTCGGCAACCTCACCGAACTCACCGACGTTGATTCCTCCGGCGTGAACATGCTCTTAATCGGCTTCTGTCAGGAGACCGGCATCCGCTCGGTACTCACCACGCAGGTGATTCACTGGGCACGAGACAGCGTCCGCGAATGCGGGCTGGCGCGGGCCCTGGCCCACCATGCCGTCACCCAGCGCACGCTTCCCAAACATGTCGAGCCGCGGCTCGTAACGCTCCGCTCCGGAAAGCCCCAGTCGCACGGGCAGGAGGTGCTCGACAGCCTCGCCGAGGCGATCCGCGACCCCAACTTTCGGATCTTTGCTGAACGCGGCGCGATTCACCTCGTGGGGGCCGGCTTGCACCTAGAATCGCGTGATCCTTTCGCGCTTTTTAAGCGACTCGAGACCGCGGGCCGGACCGACGTCGATTCCAGCCATGCCTTCTACCTCGGCTACGAGATGGCCAAGGCCGTCACCGCGCTGACGCTCGATAAAGACTACCGGCAGGATCAGGCCCTCGACTGGGGCCACCTCACGCAGCCTGAGATCGGCCACGGCCCCTCGCGCGCGGCAGCCGAAGCGGCCCGCACATCAGGCACCGTCACAGCCAAACAGCTGATCGAAAAAACCTCATGACAACTCAGACCACAACTCTCAAAGCCCCGCCTCTGCACGACTGGATTGCCCGCCGATGGTGCACGGCGTCGGGCGCGGTTGTTGCCGAACTTACCCCCGGCCACGAACCGTTTGCCATCTATGAGCGACTGGCTCGGCGGCGGCACTGCCTCTTTCTCGACAGTGCAACCATCGACGCCGGCGCGTTGCCGCGGCTGGGACGCTCGTCTTTCATTGCCGCTAATCCGATCCATTCCGTGGTGGTAGAGCCGGCCGGTGATGGCGACGATGGCCGGCGGGTGAACGAGGCGTTTGCCCAACTGCGGCCGCTCTTGGCCGACCTCACCTGCCCCACGATTCCCGGTCTACCGCCGTTTCAAGGCGGCGTGGCGGGGCTTGTTTCCTACGACTGCGGCCTGGCCCGACTGGGCATGGCAGCCCCGCAGCCAGCTGGTGTGCCGCTGCTCTCGCTGCATGTCTACGACGTCGTCTATGGGTTTGACCACGATGCCGGCCGCGGTTGGATCATCTCCCAGGGATTCCCCGCGCGGGGGCCGGCTGCCCGGCGGGCCCGGGCGGAGGAACGGCTCGATGCATTTCTAGCGGCGCTCGCCGAGCCGGCGCCGCCTCCAACACAGGGCTGCCTCCCGGGAAACCTGTCGTCGGCAATCACTTCGACACAGTCTCGCGACAGCTATGTCGAGATGGTACGGGCCGGTATCGAGCTCGTCCGCGCCGGGGACATCTTTCAGGTCAACCTCGCCCAGCAGCTGACACTCGCCGCCACGATCGACCCTGTGGAGTTGCACCGCCGCTGCCACATGCTCAATCCGGCTCCGTTCGCTGGCTGCTTCGACGCTGGAAGCGTACAGATCGTGAGCATGTCGCCAGAACGGCTGCTGCAGGTCGAGCGGGGTATCGTGCGAATGCACCCCATCAAGGGCACCCGTCGCATGCTCGCGTTCCCCGAGGCCGATCTCTATGCCGGCGATGATCTGGAACGCAGCGCGAAAGACCGGGCCGAGAACGTGATGATTGTCGACCTCGTACGGAACGACCTCTCGCGAGTCTGCCTGCCGGAGAGCGTTCGTGTCGAGTCGCTCTGCCGGCTGGAACGCTATCGCTATGTGCAGCATCTTGTCTCGATCGTGGCCGGCCGACTGCGGCCCGGGCTCACGGCCCTGGATGCGCTCGACGCCGCGATTCCCGGCGGTAGCGTGACCGGCGCACCGAAGCAGCGGGCCTGCGAGATCATCAGCCAGCTTGAGGGCTTCACGCGCGGCGGCTACTGCGGTTCGCTCGGCTTCATCGGCTTCAACGGCACGGCCGACTTCAACCTGCTGATCCGCACGTTCGTGGTGGGTCCCGACTCGATCCACTGCGCCGTCGGCGGTGGTATCACCACGCAGAGCGACCCCGGCGCAGAATATGCGGAGTCGCTCCACAAGGCGGAGGGGATGCTCCGCGTCCTTGCCTCATTCGAGACAGTCGCCCCCGCCGGCGGCGTCACGGAGGCCGCCCGATGATCGTTGTGCTCGACAACCGCGACAGCTTTGTTTTTAACCTGGCGAGGTATTTCCACCTGCTCGGTGCGGCGGCTGTGGTGGTGCCGAGCCACGCAATCGACGTCGACGGCGTCTGGCGGCTCAAGCCGCAGGCCATGGTGATCTCGCCGGGCCCCTGCACGCCCGCTGAGGCTGGCTGCTCAGTCGCCGCCATCCGGGCCTGCCGCGGCCGGGTACCGGTGCTCGGCGTCTGCCTCGGCCATCAGGCGATCGCTGTGGCCGTTGGGGGATCGATCATCCGAGCCCGCGAGCCGGTGCATGGCCGCGCGAGCAGCGTGCATCACGACGGCGTCAATCTCTTCGCGGGCATCCCGAGCCCGATGACGGCCGGCCGGTATCACGCGCTCGTCGTCGACGGCGACTGCCTGCCGCCCGGCCTCTCTGTGACCGCACGAGACGACAGCGGCACGATCATGGCGATTGCCCACGAGGCCGACCGCCTCCATGGAGTGCAGTTTCATCCCGAGTCGATCCTCACACGACACGGCTTCAGGCTGTTGGCGAATTTTCTTGATCTCGCCGGCATCCCTCATCATGCCGACCGCGTGACCGCCCTGGACTTCAACCTAGCCGCCCAGGCAGAGCCGGCGACTGACCACCGCGGCAGCGACGATCCACGCGTGGTGACGTTCTAGCAGGCTGTGGATGAACTACGTATTGGACCGCACGATGCGGTCCCGGGTGCGTAGCACCCGCAAAAACCGGAGGTTTTCAAGTGGAAAAAGTCCATGGATGACTTTTTCCACGGGCAGCTAGCGTTGCACCCATGCGACGCAGTCTTCTGTCTTTCGTGGGATAGACGCAGCCGGGATCGGCGGAAGCTCGACGAGCGTTGGAATTTCGCCCTGCCAAGGTCTG
>JBAXUW010000083.1:0-13002 GCA_037129495.1 Planctomycetota bacterium
GCCGTGGCGATGATCGTCAGCGAGCCCCCCTCCTCCACCTTGCGAGCGCTGCCAAAAAACCGCTTCGGCCGCTGCAGGGCGTTGGCATCGACGCCGCCGGAAAGAATCTTGCCGGAGTTTGGCACCTCGGAATTCCAGGCCCGCGCCAGCCGCGTGATGGAGTCGAGGAAGATCACCACGTCACGGCCGTATTCGACGAGCCGCTTCGCTTTCTCCTGCACCATGTCGGCCACCTGCACGTGGCGACTGGCGTTTTCGTCGAATGTCGAACTGATCACCTCACACGACGACCCGCGAACCTGCCGCTCCATGTCGGTGACTTCCTCGGGTCGCTCGTCGATCAGCAGCATGAAGACATAGGCCTCTGGATAATTGGCCAGCACTGCCTTGGCCATCTTCTGCAGAAGGATCGTCTTACCGGCGCGGGGCGGGCTCACGATCAGGCCACGCTGGCCAAACCCAATTGGCACGACCAGGTCGATGACCCGCATCGCGATCTCTTCAGGCGTCGTCTCCAGCACGATTCGCTCGTCGGGATGCAGCGGCGTAAGGTCGTCGAAAAAGACCCTGGTCGAGAGGTTCGCCGGATCCTCGCCGTTGATCGCCTCAACCCGCAGGAGGGCAAAATACCGCTCGCTCTCCTTCGGCGGCCGGATTTGGCCAGCGATGCTCATGCCGTTGCGGAGGCCGAAGCGGCGGACCTGACTGGGCGACACGTAGATGTCGTCGGGGCACGAGAGATAGTGGTGCTCGGGGCTGCGGAGAAAGCCGAAGCCATCGGGGAGGATCTCCAGCGTGCCTTCGCCAAACATCAGGCCGTTGAGCTTGACCCGCTCCCTGAGGATCCGAAACACGAGGTCGTTCTTTTTGACGCCGGTCACGTCGCCAACATCTTCCTGACGGGCCAGGTCGACAAGTTCCTGCATCGACAGCTTCTGCAGGTCGGCGACAAGCGAGTCGCCCTTCTTGAGCGATTCGTAGCGCTCGCTGATATCGGCACCGTCCTTCACCTCCTCGGCGATCTCCTCAGCAAGCGACATCGGCGCACGGTCAAGGTCTTCTGGCGATGACTGGGCATCGGGGCTGGGCATGGAAAGTCTTTCGGGCGCGGGAGAGGGATGCGGGCAGGAGGGGCGAGGCGAGCAGGGCGGGGCTGGACTATGGCGGCGGGGGCCGGGCGTGGAGATCGCCCGGAGGAAGACTGAGGAAGCCGGAGGAAGACTGGGAAAGACTGAGGAAGACTGGGAAAGAGCAGACCGTTCACCCCCGCCATGGCGTCGTCGCCTATCAGTTGGAGAGTCCTGACCAGATGAGATCAACTTGCGCCCAAGTATAGGCCAAATCTCCCGAGGTATCCACGGTGGCTATTTTCCCGGGCGGCAGCAGCGTGGCCTCATATTTCCTACTCCAGGCGGTCTCGCGGGCCTCCTGTTCTGCTGCGGTCCAGTGCCGCGTCGCCAGCCGCTGGGAGCGGATTTCGTCGGGGCAGTTCACCAGCACGAGCCGATCGCAGGCGTCGGCCCAGCCGGCCTGCACCAGCAGCGGCACGTCGAGCACGAGCACGGCCCCGGCCTTCCCTCCCTGCCCTGCGCGAGCCTCGCCCTGCCCTGCACGAGCCTCGCCCTGCCCTGCGCGGCTCAAAAACGCGGCGAGTGTGGTGGCGATCTGCTGGCGGACGCGGGGCCGCACGACCGACTCAAGCCACTCAAGCGCCCGGTGATGATCAGGCGTGGGGCCAAACACACGGTCGGCCACTGCCCGCCGCCGGATTTGGCCGTCGGCGTCGAGCACCTCGCTGCCAAAGTGGCCGGCGATCTGTTGGACGACGTCGTTCTCCTTGAGCACCTCGTGTGCGATCCGGTCGGCATCGATCACCTCCGCGCCGTGGGTCGCAAACCGCGCGGCCACGGTCGACTTCCCCGCGCCAATTCGACCGATGAGCCCGATGACCGTCGTGGCCGTCATGAAACCCCCGCTCCTTTCTCACACTCAGCCCACGTGGCCCCCTCGTGAACCGACACCTCCAGCGGCACGTCGAGCACCATAGCCTGCTGCATCTCCTCAACAACGATCTCCCGAACAGCCCCGGCCTCCGCGGGCGGCGATTCCAGCAGAAGTTCGTCATGGATCTGCAGCACGATCGCCGCCTCCGCGGCCGTGGCCTTGAGCCGGCTGGCAACTCCCAGCATGGCCAGCTTAATGAGATCGGCGGCGGAACCCTGCACGACCGTATTGATCGCCGTTCGCTCTGGGAGCGAGAGCGCAAAGACGCCGGCGGCATTCCGCCTCCCTGCCCGATCGCGGACGCCCGTGATCGCCCGCCGCCGGCCGAGCATTGTCGTCACATAACCGTCTTGGCGGCAGCGATCGAGCACATCGTCCATGAAGGCAGCGGCACCGGCAAAGGTCTGAAAGTAGGCGGTAATAAAGCGAGCGGCCTCGGCCTGGGGGATGCTGAGCGACTTTGCGAGGCCAAAGCTACTCTGGCCGTAGAGGATGCCAAAATTCACCGCCTTGGCCGTTCGACGCATGGCGGAGGTGACTGCCGCAGGCTCAACCGCGAAGACCGCCGCCGCGGTGCTGGTGTGGATGTCTTCCCCGGCCGCGAAGGCCCGCCGCATCGCCGCGTCGCCCGAGAGGTGCGCGAGAATGCGGAGTTCAATTTGCGAATAGTCAGCCGCGATAAATCGCCAGCCCGCCTCGCGGGGCAGGAAGGCGGTGCGGATCTGCTGCCCCTCCGCCGTGCGGGTCGGAATATTTTGCAGGTTTGGATCGCTGGAGCTGAGCCGGCCGGTGGCCGCCACGGTCTGGTTGAACGATGTATGGATCCGACCGGTAGTCGGCTCGACGAGCGCTGGCAGGCTGTCGACATAGGTGCTCTTGAGCTTTGCATATTTGCGATGCTCCAAGAGCAGCGCGGGCAGCGGGTGGAGCGGCGCGAGTTCCTCAAGCACCTCAGCGTCGGTGCTCGGGCCGGTCTTCGTCCGCTTTACGACCGGCAGACCGAGCTCGTCAAAGAGCACTGTGCGGACCTGCAGCGGCGAGGCGATCGCAAAGGGATGTCCGGCCAGGCGGTGGATTTCCGCCTCGAGGCTGGCGAGCCGGGCGGCATAATCGACGGAGAGGTTGGCGAGCGCTTTCGTATCGATCCGCATGCCGCGATATTCCATCTCGGCCAGCACCATTGCCAGCGGCATCTCGACCTCGGCGAAGAGCTTCGTGAGGCCCGCTGCTGCGAGCGCCGCCGGCATTCGGGCTGTCAGCTCAAGCCCTAGCCGGCAGGCCGCGGCAGCCCGTTGATCGCCGATTGGCTGCTCGAGAAAGTGGGTGGGATCGACACCCTGCCGCACCGCCACCTCCGCGAGGCCCAGATTACGTTCGCCGGCGTCGAGCAGGTAGGCGGCGAGAAGTGTGTCGAATGTGCCGCCTGCCAGCTCGAGGCCAACGGCCCGCAGGCAGAGCGACTGCCGCTTCAAATCGTGGCCTGACTTCGGCACTGTCGCGTCGACGAGCAGCCCGCGGATCGACGGGCTGGCTCCAAGTTGCTCGGCTGTGACCCAGATGGCGGCTGCGCCCGCTGCCAAGCTGAGACCAAGCGGTGGTGACAAGAGCGTGATGCCGGGGGCGGGGTCCCGAAGCACGCAGATGGCGACCGGAGCTGCAGCCCGCAGCTTTGCGACAGCCGCGGCCAGGCCCGCTTCGTCGGCTGAACTCGCTGCCGGGCTGTCGCCGCCGTCGAGATCAAAGAGCGTCTGTGTGTCGCGACGAGGCGTTGCCGGGCTTGCCGCCAGAGCGGCCGGACGACTGGTCTTCGCCGGCGCCGCCTGTACCACCTTCGCCAGCAAGCTCTTAAACCCCATCTCCCTCAAGAAATCGGCGAGCGCTGCGGTGTCGGGGGCATGCCGAAGACAGGCCTGCCACGGAACTTCAATCGGCACGGCCAACTCCAGCTGAATCAGCTTTCTGGCGGCCCGGGCGGTGTCGGCATAGAGACGGAGATTCTCCCGCCGCTTCACGCCGGCCACGTCGTCGGTATGTGCCAGCAGGTGGTCGAGTGTGTCGTGGGCTTGGAGCAGCTCGGATGCCGTTTTGGGGCCGATGCCCGGCACGCCGGGAACATTGTCGACGGCGTCGCCCACCAGCGAGAGAAAATCGACGACCTGATCTGGGCGGATGCCCCAGTCGGCGAGTAATTCGGTGGGTCCAAACAGGGTGTTGGTTCTGAGGTTCAGCAGCCGCACGTGGTCGCCGAGCAACTGCCGTGCATCCTTGTCAGACGTGGCAATGATGCAGTCGCCTCCCGCCGCCACGGTTCGCGCGGCAAGCGTGGCCAGCAGGTCATCGGCCTCGAAGCCGGGCTGTTCGAGGCAGGGAATGCCCATCACGTCAAGGAGACGGCGGATCAGCGGAATCTGGGGCACGAGGTCGACCGGCATCGCGGCCCGCGTCGCCTTGTAGGCCGCAAACAGCTGATGGCGAAACGTTGGGCCGGGGGTGTCGATGCCGCACACCAGATAGTCGGGCTGCTTCTTCTCGATGATGTCGAGAAGGTCGCGGGTGAAGCCGAAGACGGCCGACACCGGCGTGCCGTCGGGGGCGGCCATTTCCGGCAGCGCATGGAAGAGTTGATAGATCCGGGCGAACGTGTCGATCACCCAGACCGTCTGGCCGCGGAGATCGGGATCGGGCATGAAAAGAGCCTTGGTGGAAATTGAAAGTGAAGAGCCACGCGGTCAATCACCGCTCGGCGGCTCGTATTCAAAGTCTTTCCACTTCATCGCGCGGCGGAAGGGCTCAATGCGGAGCACAACCTCGCCGTTTTGGAAGATCCGCACGGTGCCGCTGGTCTCGCTCACGGCCACCGCCACGCTCCGCGTGCGGCGGGTGATGGCGGCCGCCGCCCAGTGTCGCGCACCGAGGCCCTTGGCCACGGAGACGTTTTCAGCCGACGCATCGATATACCGCGCGGCCCCCTCCACGGTGCCGTCAGGCCCGACCACAAAGGCCCCGTCGAGTTGGGCGATCTCCTTGATGCCTTCACGAACACGGGGATCGGTCAGCTTGCGTTCGGAGCGGCTATAACCACGCACCGGATCGAAGCCGGTGCTGTGGCTCGACTGCATCACCTTGCGGGCATCCCCCACGACGAAGAGCGTGCCCACCGGCTTCCCCTCGCGGCCCTCCCGGCCGATCTCCACGGCAAGATCGACGACTATCTTGAGCGTCTCAAGCGGAACTTTTGTTTCCAGATTCCGCAGGTCGCGACTGGTGAGCTGGCCGAGATGCTCCTCCAGGCGAAGCACGCTCACCGAATCGATCGTACCGGCCTCAAAGCCACTGTAGATCGCCACGACCTGAGCCTCTGGCGCCAGCATCTCTGCCGCCACGCATTCCAGGAGGGCCTGTGCGAGTCGTTCGTGGACCGGCAGGCCGGCGACATCGAGCCGCACGCCGCTGAGTCCATGGTCGGAGGCACCCACCAAATGCGACTCGTCGTCGGCCGCCACCAGCACTGGCGTCGCTCCCGCGAAGCTCCGCACCCGCTCCCAGTCGAGCCGCTGTTCGACAAGCAGCAAGATCGCCTGAGACTCTGTAGCTTCAAACAGCCGCGTGGCCGCCTCGAGAAGTTGCTCCAGTTGAAGTGTGAGGGTAACGGAAGTCATGAAGCCAATCCCGCAGCGCAGAGGTTCTGCAGCCCAGCCTACGGCGTGAACCCCAACCTTTCAAGAATAGCCGTACAAGCTCGAAATCTTTCTCACACTGAAGGCAGCAGCACCCTCAGGGAGCCGCCAGACAACTCGCGGCTTCGGGCATGCAGATTCCGTTCTAGCGACGGACTGCGGATCTCAACGCCTTCTTTCCGTCGTCCGCGTCTCCTTCCGGCCGATCCGCTATCAAGGCGACCGCGGGGGCCTTCATGGGACCGTGGAAAGCGGCGATTCCACCGGGCAGCACGGAGCCCCAGGCCCGCTCTTGATAGATCGTGAGGCTATGGAGGGCATGGCCAAGGGGACCGATCTTCCAGTCACGGGAGGGCTCGCGGGCCAGAGCCGCAGCGAGGAATTCGACGGCGGCCGTCACGCGGGGCTCAAAGAGCGCCTCCTGATCGAGCGAGGCTACCAGCCACTCCAGGATATGGCCCGTGGTCTGGATCTTGCGATCGATGTCGTCATCGCGGTCGGCGAGATACTTAAACCACTCTGTGCTGAAGGAGCCATCGCGATTTTGGAGCTTTGTGAATGTGAATTGCTGGTATTCGCGGACGAATTTGTCGGCCCGCAGATACGCGCCGGTGAGTTCGCTGGTGGCCCGCAGCCGCCGCTGGCAGCCGTAGGCCAGGCCGAAGAGCCGATGGGTGCCGCCGCACGGTGCCCCGCGGATCGGCTGCTCGATCTCCTCGGAGACCAACTTCTCAAGCGTCCATTTCTTGCCGTCGCGGGCCGTCCACTCGGAGTCGGTTGGTAGATAATGAGCCAGGGCGATGAGGGCGAATGTCAGCTCCGTGCCCGACCTACAGGCCAGCTGCTCTTCTTTCACGAGGTCGGCAACGGTGAATGTCTTCGACTGGACCGTAATCGGAGAATTCAGCGCCACGCGGCTCTGGGCGAGGACCGCGAGATACTGTGCCTGATGGCCCTGCACACCGATGCCGCGGAGCGCCGTCAGGCGGTCTCCCGCCGCGGCAAGCATCACCTGGCCTCCGCAGCGGCCGCCGGTGTTGATCCAGCCGATGGCGTTGACCGGGTCACCGGCCGGACCGCCCACGCGAATCTTTGTCGGGATGCCGAAGGCGATGAAGCCGTGCATGACTTCCCACGGGGTGTGTTGGGAGGTGTTGAGCGGACGCCGCTGGTAGGCGGAGAGTGTCTGCGCGATCCGCTGCCTGAGTCTGGTGAACCGGGGCGTGGCGGGGGCAGCCATGCCCGATGGCCTCGCTGGGGCGGCCGGCGAAATGGCGATGGCGGCGCGATGCAGTGGCTGCGGCTTTGATGGAATGGGTTTGGGCTTAAAGTTTGGGTCGGTGGCATCCGTGGCAACCTTCTCAGCCGTTGCCTTAAGCGACGTGGCAAACGCCAGCGTGTCGTTCCAGGTCGGGGGCTGCGAGACGACTCTTGGGGCCGTCTTGGGTAGCCGGGCAGTCTGTGGAGAGGCCTGCTTCACGGTCGTCACAACAGAGTCGCCAGCGGGAGGCATGGCGGCGGCGGCCAGTCGCTCCAGCGTCCTCATTTCCTCCGGACCGGGGGGCGTCGGGGCGGCGATGAACGCCGGCTCTGGCTCTGGCGGACGCCCGATCAGAGAATCAAAAAACTTCCGGGGGCCACCTCCACGTTGAGTCGGCGCCGCCGCCTCTGGAAGTGAGAGCCAGGGATGCGCAACCGCGAGGGCGATCGCCAGCAGACAGGCCACGGTTCGACGACAGCGTCGGGCGCGGTGAGAGTGCTGGGATGCGATGAAAATCATGTGGCTGATCAGGGTTGACGCTAGTATGACCGAAATGACGGACTGTCAGTCCCGACTCGGAGGGGCGGCAGGTGCAGCCAACAAAGTGTGCTATCGGCGTTCGCGTCGTCAGACCATTGCCGGTCGCCAAAATTTTTGTGAGAGCTTTGGCAGGTTGCCGCAGGCCGCCAGATTGCCCGGATCGCTCAGTCTACGACTGCAACGCCACCGGAGGCGTCGACGCGGCAGGCCCGACAGCAGTCCTCTCCAGACTTGAGAAGACTTTAGAAGATTCGGCGGAAGCTCTCGGCGATCGACCATTCGGCCTGCTTCGCCTCCGGATCGACGGCCCATTCCCGCCAGACGTTGACGTCGTTGCCCAGATCACGACCGCTGACCTGCTTGAGCGACGCCACGGCCCGGTATTGCACGGCCGGATCGGCATCCTCAAGCGCCCGCGCGAGCACGGGAATCGCCTGCTTGTCTTTCAACTCACCCAGCATCTTCAGGGCCCGGAGCCGGACGTCGAGTTCTGCGTCGGTCTGAAAACGGGTGGCGAGGAGTTGCACCGCCTCGTCGCCACCCCGTTTGGCCCAGACGTCACAGGCTTTCATCCGCACCAGTTCGTTTGGATCTTGGAGCGCACCTTTGCAGATCGCGGTGGCACTCGCGGTGTCGAATCCGGCAGCGGTTTCCAAGACCTTGCAGCGGACCCGCGGATCATGCTCTTCCAGCATCATCCGAACCAGATCCTGTGTAAAGTCTAGCTGGGCCTGGGCCGGCTCCGACTGCACCACCTTCGATCGCTCTGCGAGCTTCTTGATTCGCGTATCAGCCGTGTAGCCATATTTCTCCTGATCGCGGGCGGACTTTGCCTGCCGCTCCCAGGGGCTCCAACTCGCGCAGCCCGTAAACACCATGACCCCAGGCATGACCACAGGCATGACCACAAGCACGGCGAGACTCAGCCTGCGCTGGAGCAGACCGGCTGAAGAATGCGCGAATGATGAATTCATGGGCATGACAAACGTGACAAAGGCTGTTCAGGAGCGGCCTGCCGAGTGTCGCGAGACGGTAGCGTCCGAGACCTGGTGAAACCAGACTAAATCTGGCGGCTATCGCCTGGAATCGAACGGTCTGCGGCGGGCGGTAGATCGTCCGTCTTTCCCAGTTCCCCTTTCCTCGCCCGCCCAAACCTGTTTGCATAGGTCCGATCGCCATTTCCGGAGCCTGCGAGGAATGTTTCACCTTCTTAGAACGTTGTGCGTCTGGTCCCTTCTCTGCTGGCTGGGGGGTGACGGCCGTGCTGAACCAGCAAAGACGGCCCGCAGGGGGGGGGTGCGGACCGCCGCCGAACCGCGCCAGGTGGAGCGGATTGAAGTTGGCAACAACGTCGGCCGCCGCTTTATTGAAGGCGTCGTGGTCGTGGAGGCCGTTGATGGAGGTCTGCTTCTCGAACTGGCGGACGAGCGGCTGGAACTCATCCAGCCCGGCGCGGTCGTATCCCGCCAGCCGGTCGATCAGCCGGAGATGGAATCCCCACGCGACCTGGGCCGGCGGATCCTCGGTGAACTGCCGCCCGGCTTCGACCTGCTCGTGACTCAGCACTACTGCGTCTGCTTCGACACGTCGCGGGCCTATGCCCAGTGGTGCGCCGCGCTCTTCGAACGGCTTCACGATGCGTTTGCGAATTTCTGGAGACAGGCGGGGCTCGACATGCCGCCACCGCCGCGGCCACTGATCGTCGTGATCTTTGCCAACCGGCAGCGGTATGAGGCCTTCGCGGCCCGTGATCTGGGTGCCGCCGCCGACCGCGTGGTCGGCTACTACAACCTCATGACCAATCGCGTCACTACGTACGACCTTACCGGCAATGCCAGTCTGGCGCGGCCAGCGGGCCAGGCCGCGGCCCGAACCGGCCCGGAGATCCTCGGCAGTCCAGAGGCCGCCAGCCTGGTGGCGACGCTCGTCCATGAGGCCACCCATCAGATGGCATTCAATGGCGGACTCCACCGGCGACTTGCCCCCATACCACTGTGGCTGAGCGAGGGCGTGGCCACCTACTTCGAGACCCCCGACCTGGGCAGCGAGCGGGGCTGGAAGGGCATCGGCAATGTCAACGCCCCGCGCCTAGAGCGGTTTCTCGCGACGTATCGACCAGGTGAACTCGAGCGGATTGTCCGCGCCGACGAGCCGTTCCGTCGCCCAGACGAGGCGGTCGACTGCTATGCCCGGGCCTGGGCGCTCACCTTCTTCCTCATGCAGACCCGCAAGGCGGCGTTTGTCACCTATCTGCGGACAATCGCGGGCAAGGAGCCGCTCGCTGATGACTCCCAGGAGGAGCGGCTGCGGGATTTTAAGACGGCGTTTGGGGCAGCGCCCACGGAGCTTGAGGAGCCCCTGATGAGGTTCATGTCGCGGCTGCGACCACCGCCGCGGTGAACGGCCGGTTTGCGTTGTCACTGAACCTCTTCATACAGTAATGAGGCGTAAAGTCAGGAGTGATACGGAGAGGTATCCAGCTTCAGCGAGAGTGATTTGCCGTTCCCATTACCCGGAGATTCGCGACATGCTTTCTAAACTGCCCGCAGGCCTGGTCTTGCATCGTCGGCCATCTCCCTCCGGAACCGTAGCGGTGTCCTCTGGCGCATCCCGCCGGTCGTTCCTGGGCGGCACGCTGGCCACGACGCTTGCCGGCGTTAGCATGCTGCCGGAGGGTGGCCTGTTCGCTGCCGGTGAACAGCGACTGCGAATTGGGCTCGTGGGCTGCGGTGGCCGTGGCACCGGCGCAGCGGCCCAGGCCGCGGCAGCAGACCCGACAGTGCGGGTGGTAGCGCTGGGCGACATGTTTGCTGACCAAGTGGCCTCGGCGGCAGAGGTGCTCGGCCGCTCTGCCGGCCAGCAGTTTGACTGCCCTCCGACACGGCAGTTTGTCGGTGCCGATGCCTATCGCCATGTGATCCAGAGCGGTGTCGACGTGGTGCTCCTTGCCACTCCGCCGCACGTTCGGCCACTCCATCTGGAGGCGGCCGTAGACGCGAGGAAGCATGTCTACTGTGAGAAGCCGGCAGCGATCGACGTCGCCGGAGTCGTGCGTGTGGCCGCAGCGGCTGCCCGCGGGCGTGCGGCCGGGCTGGCGCTGGTATCGGGCTTCTGCTTCCGACAAGACGCCCAACTCGGGGAACTTGTCGCGCGGATCCACGACGGCGAGATCGGCCGGCCGCTGGTTGTGCAGGCCCATGCGGCGATCGGCCTGCCCTGGCGAAAACCCGTGGAGCAAGGACAGGCTGCGGTTGAGTGGCCGCTTCGCAACTGGATTTCGTTTGCCCGGTTTTCCGGAGGGCACTTCGTCGAACATCACGTGCAGGCGATCGACCGGGCGGCCTGGATCCTCGGAGACCAAGCCCCGGTGAGGGCTGAGGTGCTTGCCGAGGTCTTTGGTGAGGCCGCGTGGGCCTCTGGCGACTGCGACCGAGGCGTCGCGACCGGAGCGATCGGCGACTGCCCAACGGCCACTGCGGTCCGCTACACATTTGCCGACGGCAGCACGATTCGGGCGTCGCTCGGGCGTCGCCAGCGTGGCTCTGACATGCTCGTCGAGGCTGTCGTCGGCACCGCCGGGAGCTGCGATCTGCACCGCGGCACCCGCGACAGACCGCAGCCCTGGGAAGCGTCGGAGGTGCCCCGAGCAAACCGCTACCAAGCCACCATCGACCGGCTCATTCGGGGCCTTCTCACGGGCCAAGCTCCCCACGATGGCGACACTCTGTGTCGCAGCACTCTGATGGCGGTAATGGGACGAATGGCAGGGGAAACGGGCCGCCCTGTGGCCTGGGCGGAGATAGCCGACGGCGTGCAGATGCTCGCCTGACCGGTATAATCGGATCGCTGTGAATCGGGACGGCTTCGGACGACGATGTTGACCGAGGAACAGGGTAACTTCGTCGGCGGGGCGGGCTCAGGAACGGGGAAGAGGAAGACCATGGCGTCCAATGATCGGAGTGTTGTGCAGCCGTTTATCATCGCGTTGAGCGTATTTGTGATGCTTACGTTTGTGCTGGCGGTGACCACCTACCTGTCCTTTAAAAAGGCCGATGAGAATCTCAAGCTGGTTGAGGCCAAACAGAAGGAGGCCAGCGACGCCAACACCAAGCGGCTGGAGGCGGAAAAGAGCCGACTGGAACTCGTGAAGGACGTCCTCGGATTTCCAGAGGACATGAACAACGAGCAGATCCTAGCGGAAAAGCAAAAAGCGATCGACGATGCCCACGGAAAGCATCTGGAGCAGCCAACGTATGCAAACGCGCTCACTTGGCTCTCCGCTGCGATCGAGAAGCACACCGAAGCCATGCGGGCGGAGCAGGCGCAGAAGGATAGCCACGCTGCGGAGAAGCAACAGGCCGCCCTCCAGCAGGCGAAAGAACTTGCGGATCTGACTGCTTCAAAAAAGAATGTGCAGGACGAGCTCGATAAGCTCCGCGCTGAAAAGACGAACTACGAGACGAAGAGTGCCACAGAGCAGAACAGGCTTGTCGATGAGAAGAAGCTGTCGGACAACAAGCTGAAGCGCGTTGCGATCCTCAGCGACAAGATCGCAGACGCTGAGAAATATCTGTCGTCGGAGCGGCGGAGCCGCTGGCCCGCGGAGGCCGCCGGGGGTAAGGCTGCGGTCGACGATGACCGCGACGAACGGCGGGTGGTCATCGTACTGGAGGAGATGCGGGAGCGGGAGCGGACGATTGTTAAGCTCAATCAGATCATCGCCCAGCTCCGCGTGGCTGACCCTGCCCTGCAACGCACTGTGTTGGCGGCGACGCCGAAAGACGATCGCGTGGACGGGTTTGACGGCCGCATCTTGGCGGTGAACGAATTTGACCGCACGGTGCTCGTTGCCTGCGGCAGGACAACCGGGCTTCGCGCCGGCTTGAAGTTCAACGTCTATGCCCCCAACGATCCGCGGCCCCAGATCGATACGAAGAAGGCTGTGGTGGAGGTCATTGCCATCGAGAGCGACTCACTCGTCCGCTGCCGCGTGCGGCAGGATACCGTGAGAGACCCGATCATCCCGGGTGACGTCGTGGCCACCAGCCTCTGGTCACCGGGCATGGAGCTCGAGGTGGTGGTTGTCGGCCTGCCGCAGTTTGGCGGTGATTCGGCAGATGACATGAACCGGTTCAAACAGCTCGTGGAGCGGATCGGCGGTCGGGTAGAGGAGACGGTTACCCCCTCGACAACAATGCTCGTGGATGCCGGCATCCCGACGGACAAGGGAGTCGACCCAGAGGGCCAGAGCGGCAAGCGGAAGATGACGGCCAAAGAAAAGGAATACCGCACCCGTCAGCTGACAGACGCAAAGCAGATCGGGATCAAGGTCATGGCCATCGAGCCATTTCTCGACTTGATGGGCCTGCAGCTCGATTCGGTGCGGGCCAGTCGGCTGCCGGTGCCGGTCGAGGACCGGCCCACTTCCGTCCGATCCGACAACATCGCTTTCTGACTTCACGAATAACTGGGCTTTGCCTCCACCGGGGAGAAGACGCAGCCGGGATCGGCTGAAGCTCG
>JBAXUW010000084.1:0-12952 GCA_037129495.1 Planctomycetota bacterium
TCGTCTCCGAGTTCAAGTTCGCGAATGAGGTTGCGGTTGACCATGCGTGGGGGGGTTTTGGGTAAACGGGTTGAAGGAGGGGGACTCGCGGGCCACAATGAATTGAGCCTCGCAGTGTAGCAGCCCGCGGCTGGCCTCACAATCGAGTGTTTCCCAGGCTCACCCAGATTTCCCGACCCTCAAGGAGCCACGGCCCCGCGAGTCGGGCCGGGCCGCCGGACGATGAACCGCCTATGAAACGTTTTTGCCGCTCCGTGCTCCTGTTTGTGTTTTTGTCTGGGCTCCTGGTGGCCGCCTCGCTCACCGTGCACCACCCTCGGCAGGCAAACGCGCAGTTTGCTCCTGCGGAAGGGGGCTCGGCCGCCCCCACGCTCGGCGACGTCCGGACGCAGAGATACAAGGTGGGCCTGGTGGTGACGGCCGAGGGGGGGCCCTGCCGGGGAATCTATGCGACTCTCCCGGTGCCCGCCGACTGGCCCGAGCAGAAGGTCCAGATCCTGCAGGAGGACCTCTCGCCCGATGTCCGCAGTCTCCGGTATCGCACACTGGCTGGCGGGGTAAAGCAGATGATCGTGGAGATTCCCGACCTGCCCGCCGGCGAAAAGGCCCACGCGATCGTCACTTTTTCAATCGACCGCGCCTCGATAAGCCCGCCCGCCGAACCCTCGTTGCTCGCGGTTCAACAGAAGCCTGATCGGGCGCTCCGATTATTTCTTGGGGCGAGCCCCTACATTGAAACTCGGCATCCGAAGATTTTGAAGCTGGCCAAAGCAACATCAGCTGAACTTGACGGTTGGAAGAAGGTCGAGGCGATCTACGACACGGTTCGCGAGAAGGTCGAATACCGTAACGGCGATTTAAAGGGGGCAGCGCGGGCGCTCGCCGATGGCTGGGGCGACTGCGAGGAGCTGACCTGTCTGTTCATTGCCATGGCACGGGCGGAAGGCATCCCGGCGCGGACGGTCTGGGTGGAGGGACACTGCTACCCTGAATTTTACCTCGTCGATGCCGACGGCCAGGGCTGGTGGTTTCCCTGTCAGGCGGCGGGCACGCGGGCCTTCGGAGGCATGCCCGACCAGTTGCCAATCCTTCAGAAGGGAGACTCCTTCCGCGACCCTGACCGGCCCAGCAAGACGCTGCGTTATGTGTCGGAATTTATCAAAGGCTCAGCCACCGACGGCGGTGGATCACCCAAGGTGACGTGGATTCGAGAAGGGGCCTGAGAGGCCGACCTCACGGGTCCGTTTTCCCGAAAAAAAGCCTCCCATCACTCCATTCCGGCCATTGCCGAAAACGCGTCGTCGTTGAGGGGACGTCCATAGGCGTCCTTGGCGACTGGCGTGAACCACCGCGGCAAGATAGGCAGCCCAGCCTCGCGCCAGGCGGCCTCCATTCGATCGCCGGCCAACTTCACGATCCGCTCGCGGCCTTTGCCTGCGAGTGTGGAACGATCAGCCCACGGCGTGACCGGTCCATCGAAGCCGGCAGTCTGTGCCTGCGTGAGCACAGCGGCCACATTGATGGCGCCGGTTTCGCCGGGCATGAGTCGCTGCGAGTGAACGAGTTCGGCCGCAGGCACGTCGCGGGGCGCGTCTGAGAGCCGCACCTCCACAATTCGCCCCTGCGGCACCTTGGCGATCAGTTCCAGCGGCTCCCCGGTAACGTGGAAGGCCCAGGCGTCGACCACCGCGCCAACCCGCGGATGAGAGACCGCCAGCAGGCCGAGCAGGCCTTCAAACGTGCTGATGAACTGGTGAGTCTTGGCTCGGGCCTCTGCCTCAGGCGTGATTGCTAGGCCCAGCGAAATGCCGTGGGAATCGAGCAACCCGGCGACCACGTCGAGCCGCGTGCGATGCATTTCGAAGAAGTCTTTAAACGAGTGCTCTTCGGAAGCTGCTGCCAGGGTGGCCACGGCCCGTGTGGCCTCGGTGGCCTGAGCGAACTCCAGCCGCTTCGGCAGAACCGCCAGTTCGGCGTCGAACGTGGCCTTATCGCTATCCAGTGTGATCGGCAACCGAAAGACACCGCAGTTGAGCCGCGCGCTGACCATCAGCCGTCGTGCGTGCTGGACGCCGAAAGCCTCCGCTTGCTGCTGGAAGTCGACGAGGTCGATATCCATCGCGTCGAAGCCAAACGACAGAGCCAGTTCGATGAGTTCGCTGGGGCGTCCGGAAAGCGGTAGGCCGATCGTGCTGAGATTGCGGAACATCCTAGGGAGCATCTCCAAGTTTTGTAGGGCGCGAGCCGGTGAGTATGACCGAAAGCCGTCGCTTTTTGAAGCGGGGGTCTTTTGGGCCCTTGCCGTTTCTGGGAAACACGGCCCCCAAGTGAGCCTGTCTTCGTCGCCCTCCGGGCGAGGGCCGGGGTGGAGGGATGCCCCTGTGGAGGCGAGTTTTCAAAGCGTGCCGAAAAAAAGGTACAAGTTGGAAAACTTATCCCACGAAACCCTCCGATTTACCCGGCACCTACCGGGCCGGCTGGAGTTCGGCGAGGTTCATCCCCAGCCGCTTGAGCTTCTTGTAAAGCGTTGTCCGGTTGATGCCAAGGGCCCGGGCGGCCGCATCCCGCCGCCAGTTGTGCTGCTCGAGCGCCTCAATGATCAGCCGTCTTTCCGGGTGGGAGAGCGACCGCTTGAGCGAGCCCGCCGGATCAAGGTCCCCGCCAGCCGCTGCCGGAGCCGGCAGGCTGCTGAAGTGACGGACCGCGGGAGCGACATTCCGGACGGTGGGAGGTAGATCAGCGACCGTAATCCAGGGGCTGCGGCCGAGAAATACCGCATGCTCCACCGCATGCTGGAGCTCGCGGACGTTGCCCGGCCAGCGATACCGGCCGAGCGCCTCGGCCGCCGCCGGTGAAAAACCCTCCACCGTCCGACCGCCCCGGGCCGCCGCCGCCGCGAGAAAATGTGGCACCAGCAGCGGGATGTCGCCGGCCCGATCGCGGAGTGGCGGCATCTCGATCGTGATCACGTTCACGCGCCAGAAAAGGTCGGCCCGAAACGTGCCCGCCGCCACAAGGCCGGCGAGATTTTCGTGGGTGGCGAGGATCACGCGGGCGTCGACAACGTGCGTTTTCCCGCCGCCCACGGCTTCGAATTGCAGGTCCTGGAGCACCCGCAGCAGTTTCACCTGCAGACCCGGCGACGCGGTGGCGATTTCGTCGAGAAAGATCGTGCCGCCGTCGGCCTGGAGAAACTTCCCCTCACGGTTGGCGGTGGCGCCAGTGAAGGCGCCGGCCACGTGGCCGAAGAGTTCGCTTTCGAGCAGCGTCTCGCTTAGGCAGCCGCAGGCGACCTCCACGAAGCGGCCGTCGCGCCGGCGGCTCGCCCGATGGATCTCGCGGGCCAGCAGCGACTTTCCGGTGCCGCTCTCACCGGTAAGGAGCAGGGTGGTCGGCGTATTGGCCAACCGAGACACGAGGTCGAGCACCTGCCGCATCGGCGCCGAGTTGCCCAAAAGCTGTGGCGTGAGCTGGTCTGCCTTGGCCACCGTGCAACGCTGCTTTGTGGCAGCTGTTCCCGTGACACGTGTTGCCAACAGATCGTCGTCGCGAGTGGCTGATGGCAGAACAACGTGGCCGAGGCTGGTGGAACGAGCGACTGACTCCACTGGACGGATCATGCGGAAATCCTGAATGGGAATCTGCGGACGAGAAAAGTCTCCTCTTCTATGTAGGTCGCAAATGGGCGACGGCAAAGTCGCCGCAGGGCGACAATCTTGCCCAGATTGTTTCTCGCCGTTCGCCCAGCCAGCACAGCCGTTATAACCCGACGCTCTGCCGACGCTCTGCCTACGCTCTGCCTACGCTCTGCCTACGCTCTGCCTACGCTCTGCCTACTCGCAGCCTACTCGCAGCCTACTCGCAGCCTACTCGCGGGGCAGGCCCGCCTGTCGGTCATGCTCCGCATGGCGGTTGTCGCCCAAGGCAACGGCATCGGCGATCCGGTCGGCGGCCGGGCCAAGCAGGATCTCCCGATTCTCAAAGAGCGACTCGGGGTCTTGGTCGAGCATGCGAATCCGCCGCTGGCGGAATGAGAAAAACGCGATCACCGTGAGGAAGATCACTGTCACCGCAATAGTAATCGCGGTGAAGCCGCGGGTCGCCGACTCGATGAGCCCCGTGATCCGGTCGCCGAAGAGATACGCCAGTCCGAAGAAACCGCCGATAACCACTGTTGCGCAGATGGAGTCGGCGAGCAGAAACCAGCGGTATTTTACCTTGAGAATTCCTGCCGTGAGATAAAATGGACTGCGGAGGCCAACGAGAAAACGGGCCACGAAAAACGCTTTGATTCCGTGTTTGCGGAGCAGTGTCTCGATCGTCCGCTCCCGCTCGGGAGTGAGAAACCCAGACCACCAGGGATGCTCCTTAAGAATGCGGGCGCCGAAGAACCGGCCAATCCCATACATCAGGCTGTCGCCCAAGAGCGCTCCCACCAGGCAGGCAGGCAGAGCGTAGTACCACCGCAACTGCGCGAGCCGACTCGCCACACCCGCGGCGACGATGGCCACCTCCTCCGGCACGGGCAGACCGATGCCCGTGAGCGTAAGGAACAGCACGATACCGAGGTAGGAACCCCGCTCGAACCAGTCAAACATGTCGGGAAGGTGTCGCGGGCTGAGGGGGGTCCAAGATTGAGGACGGCTTTAACCGCTGGGAGGCATTGTAACCCAGCCCTGAAAAAAGGCACGGGCGTGGCACGAACAGCTAGCCCTCCACGCCCTCGCCCGGTTCGATCGTGAACGCGGCCGCGTCAAGGTTGGCCGTCAGTAGTCGAACGGCCCCAGACGCCGCGCCGGAAACCACGAGAATCGCGGCCGTTGCGCCGCCCGGCGGTGCGATCCGGGGCAGGCCCGCCGGCCCGAGCACATAGAGCGCGGTCGAGAGGCTGTCGGCCTCCACGGCCGTCGGGGCAACGACCGTTGCCGAGAGCACCCCGTCGGCGGGCAGACCAGTTCGCGGATCAAGAATGTGGCCCAGCTTCCGACCGCGATCGATGAAAAATTGCGTGCCCGAACCGCTGGTGCCCAGCGCCCGGTCGGCGAGGTGCACCGTTACCAGCCGTCGACCTGGCCGCAGCGGGTGCCGCAGGCCGACCGGCCAGCCCCGTCGATCCGGTAGGCCAACGCCCCGCGCGCCGATCGCCCGCACGCTGCTAGCGCCACCGTGCACCAATCCATTTGCCACACCCGCCCGGGAAAGTCTCTCGATCACACGATCGATCGCCCAACCCTTCCCAATCGCGCCTGGGTTCAACTCCACGCCGGGCCGCATAAATCGCACGCGGCTGCCAGTGGCATCGATCTCCACCCACTGCATGCCGGCCGCCTCGCGGGCCTGAGTCAATTCTTCGGCTGAAGGCGTTCGGCCCTGACGGCGGAGAAAGCCCCAGGTTCTCACCAGTGACCCAGCCGCCATGTCAAACGCACCGGCTGTCTGCTCGTAGAGTTGGCGGGCTTGGAGGAGCAGCGCTAGGAGATCTGGCTCTACCGACTGCCAACCAGTCGCCGCCGTGGCATTCAGGCGGGCCAGGGCACTCGTGTCGCGGTAGACGGTGATCTGGCTTTCGATCGCGTCGACGAGATCAAGGCAATCGACGGCGACCGCCGTGTCGTCCGCCACCTCGCCGGCGTTGAAGACGATCTCAAACCGGCAGGCCATCGCATCGCGGCCCACGACGATCGTATGAATGTCAGTCATAGCTGAACTTAGCCCACGGAGGGCAGAAGACTGCGTCGCATCGATGCGACGCTCTCAGCAGCAAAAACTTATCCCATTGAAAAGGCTAGCGTGGGGCCAGGCCGCGGTCGAAGGCGTCTTGGTCGCGGCGAAACACTGCCAGCACCGTGTCAAACCGTTCCAACGGAATCTTGTAGACCGCCTGTTCGCCGGTGTGGGCATGACAGTGAGCCACCAGCAGCCGGTAGAGAAACTTAAACAACTGCCGCGGTACGCGCAGGGTCCGGAGGCCGTCGAGCAGCCGCCGCTGATCGACCTCTGGCTCAAAGAGCTGAGCGAGCGTGGCCGGCGGCGTGCCAACGCTCGCCGCCTTCACGCGGGTGGAGGCGATGTCGTAGAGCGTCTCGCCCGACCACTCCAGCGACGGCACGAGGTTTTGCTTATCGAGCCGGGCCCGCTGGTTAAATTGTTCGTCCTCGCGTTCGATAAACCGGTAGAGCTCCAGTGGCAAGAGCAGCTTCATGCCGATGCCGGGCGACTTGAGAAACTTGTTGTCGAGCATCGGCCAGATCACCTGCTTCATGCGGTCGGCGGAGCCGTTGATCAGGTGCGGCTCGTCGAGGCGGTCGACGATGACCACCATGCCGACATAGCCCTGCGCGGCGAGGATGCCCTGAAATTTTGCCAGCAGTTCGTAGCGATCGTCACTGCGGGCCGAGGCTGGCAGCGGCTGGCCGGCCAGATCGACCTCCGGCATCCGCGAGAGCGCCCGCGCCAGCTGCCCCATCGTGCGATTACCGGTCCGCATGCTGCGGACAATCCGCGCCGCCAGCCACCAGCTCCGGGCCCGCCGCCAGCCCCACGGCGCCCATGCCGCGGCCACGAGCAGCCATGGCCACCAGGCCCCAGCCCAGCCCAGCGAACTGCGTTGAAAGCCGATCAAGAGCCCAAGGCCCATCAGCAGCGTGACTGTGAGGCCGAGCAGAGCCGGCCAGAGCCCCTGCCAGGCGTGGTAGCCGACGCGGCTGCGGAGTTTTCGCCACCGGGCCGGGAACGTCTCGGCAGTCGACTGGTCGTAGCAGGCGGCCAACAGGCTCAGGTCGCGGGCCTGTGGCGGCGTGAGCCGTGGCTGCGGCGCTCCGCGGGCCGGTGGATCGACGAGCGTACCCACAAACTGCGTCACGGCGAGCGAGAGGATCGCGTCCATGTGGTCCCAGAGCTTCCACTGCGAAAGCACCCGGTCAACAGCCCGATGAGGGCCGACATGGCTGACAAACCGATCGAGGAAGGGATTAAAATCGTCGTAGAGGACAACGAGCGTCTTTCGGTCGGGATGCGCCTCGTTGTGCCGGTCAAACTGCCGCACCATCTGCAGCTTCAGCGCCGTCTTTCCCGCCCCCTTCTCGCCAAATACGATTGCCGTGCTCGGATCGGCCGGGTCACCATAGATCTTGTCCCAGGCGGGATGGAATGTCGACTCCAGGCAACTCCGTTTAAAGACGGTGTCGCTCTGCGCATCTTCCTCCGCAAATGGATTGCCTGCGATGCCGTGGTGCTCGAGGAATTCCTGGATCTTCATGCGGGAGCCTGCGGGGTAGGAGGGCCTTTGGGAGGGGCGGGCAACAAGGGGCGTGCAACCGGTTACTTACCGGCGGGAACGATGCCTTCGATCATCTTGCGAAAGCCATCGGCCTCCTTCGCCACCGTCGCGGCCGGTCCGTAAAACTTCAGAAAGTGGCTCCCAGCATCGGGCGTCTCGACGATTGCGGCCAGCATCTTGTAATCGGGCCGTTCGATTGTCTTGCCGCCGGCGAACGGTCCGCCCGGCGTGTCCTTAAAGGTGCCCGACACGTCGACCATCGTCACGGTGCAGCCGGCCAGTTTGACCGTTTTGGTGGTGGCCTTGTCTTTGGTCGCGCTGCCGTCTGGCTGGGCAAACTGTCCATACCAGCGGTCGACGTTGGCCTGCACGCTTCCGCCGGCGCCCATCACGGTCATTCGACCCGGGGGAACGTTATCGCCCGCCGAAGCAATCGCAAACTCCGTCTCCACGATCCCCGACTTCGGCTGCACCCGCTTCCAACCAGCCGGCGCCTCCAGCGAAAGAGCACCCCCGGCGATGGAGAATGCCCGCGCGTCTTCCGCGCCGACCCCCTGTGCCGCCACGACGCCTCCCGCAAGGACAAGCAGCAAGCCGACGATCGAGATTGAATGGCGGATCATGGGGAGGTCTCCTGTGGGAAGCTCTGGAGTCAGCGGTGTTAGAATCTATCACATCCGCACGACTGTCACTGCCGAAAAAACACCTCCTGAACCGGCCGCCATTCGGCCCAGTCGGCCCGCCAAACCAGCTCGCCGCCCTCGGCCTGTCCGCCGGTGATCCATTCCTGCATCGTCTCCGCGTCGACAGGCTCTGAGGGCTCTCCCCCGGGAAAGGCGATCCGCCACAGGAGGTCGGGGCGATCGGCAATAGCGGCATGGAACGGTGGCGGAGCGGCGGTCGCAGCGGTCAGACCTGCGGCGCTGGAGGCGGCCTCGACAACGGCCCGGCTGGCTTGTGCGGCGTCCCGGGCCGTGCCAAACGGCACCGCCCGCGGCAACGTGGCCGCGACCGCCGGATCGACCGGCACGAATCGCGCCACCGGTAGGTCTGGCTCGCTGGCAATCCGAAACTTTGCTCCGCAGGTGGGGCAGATGCCGCGTTTGCCGGCGAGGTGGTCCTTGACCTTCACCCGATGCCCGTTTGGGCAGTGAGCCACGATCCCCATTGCTTGCCTCCTGTCTTTCCGCTCTTTCCGCGGCAGAGGCTTTCACTACCGTTGTGCCACCGCCTGCTTTCCTCATGCTGCGGTATTGTAATCTCATCAGCCTGTCCCGCACCCCCGAAGGATTTCATGTGATGCGCAAGAGCAACGTCAAGCCCCGCCATGCAGAGCAGGAAGAGGGGCAGGAGGAAGAACGCACCGGCCCGGTAGAACTGGCCATCGTTGGCGATCTGACCGATAACGAAGCCGAACTCACCGACCGTCTGCTCGGCGTCGAGCCGGGCGGAGCCTGCACGATCTACTTCGATTCCCCTGGGGGCAGCCCCTACTGCGGCATGGCTCTCGTGACGCTCCTGCGGGTGCGCGGGATCCGGGCCACGGCCGTCGTGACGGGCGAATGCTCGTCGGCCGCGCTCTGGCCGTTTGCGGCCTGCGAGCGGCGGCTGGTGACGCCCTTCAGCGTGTTTCTCTTTCATCCCATGAAGTGGCAGAGCGAGGAGCACATCGGCATCCGCGAGGCGGCGGAATGGTCGCGGCATTTCGCGGAACTGGAGCATGAGATGGATGTGCTGCTCTGCGATCTCTTCGGCAAGTCGGCAGACCAGATCAACGAGTGGAGCCGCACCCACTGCTATGTCACGGGGCGTGAGCTTGTGGCCGCCGGCCTGGCGGAACTCATCGACCTGAAGCCGCTGCCCTCACTCTTCGAGCAGCCGCCAAACTAAAGCTCTTTGAAAGTTCGCCGTTTCTTCGTGGGATAAGTTTTGAGAGCTACCTCTGCGCCTTGCTGCCCGCTATGGCAGTCCTTTCTTGCCGTCAGCTGCGATAGTCGCCGTGACAAGAATCGCACGACTTCTTCATCGCGCCCACGGCTGCGCGGGCGGCTTCGTAGTCTTTCTTCTGAACCGCCTCGCGGGTTTTCACTGCGGCATCGCGCATCGCCCCGGCATAGCCCCGGTAGGTGTCATCATCGTGATACTCGTAATCGGGCTGCTGGATGGCCTCGCCAATCACAGCCACGATCTCCGCCTCGCGGAGCAGGCGATCCAGCGACTTGTCAAACTCTCCCTTGGAGGCGATCGCGGCTCCAAGCATGCCGTCGGCAGCCTCCAGCCGAGACATCAGTGCCGACCGAGCGGCCACCTGGCTCCACTGAAAGTCTTCCTCGCGATCGGCCCGAGCCGCGGGAGAAGTGCCCTCCAGCAACGCCGCGAGGTCAGCGAAACGAAGCTTCGACTCGTTGAATGACTGATCGGTGCCGACTTTGCAGTTGGAGCCGACCCGCGCAAAGAGGTCGCGGGCCGTTGCTGCATCCTTTTTCCAGCGGATGTCCTCGTCGTAGGCCGCGATCACTCCAAAGGCTAAAGCGACAACGCTAAACGATTCGCGGGCCTTGTCGTAGCCGCCTCCCTTGAAGTCGGAGGCGCTCGCCACCGCCTCGTCCACCGCCGACTTCATGTCCTTAATCTCGTCGGTCAGCGTTTCCTCAGAAACGAGGGCCGACCATTTGAAGCCACCGGCCGCCGCGGTGGTCGTAGCAGCGGTTTGCTGCGCACCCCCCGTGGCAGGCGACTGGAGAGACGTTGCGAAATCGGGCCGCGGCCCTTCGAGTTCAACAAAGGCATCGTCAAGAAACGTTTTTAAGGTGGGCTTGTCCCAGGCCTTCGTCGGGGGCTTCGCGCGCTGAATCTGAGGCCGACCGTCGCGACCCTCGCGGGCCAACCCCTGATCGGAGGTCGCCAGCCAGCTGACGACAACCACCGCAGCGGCCTTCAAGAGCGACGCCACCCTTCCGCTCGTTGTCTTGCTGCGCGGGGTTGTCGTGTTGCTCATGCTCGTGTTCGTCATGGTGCACCCTTCTCGGCCAAGCTTCCCCGCTCTGCCCCACCTGCGAGCCATCGGGAACAGATGAGAACTTCCTCGCAACTATAACTGACCGTTGAAAAAGCCCGTGCAAACCACTTTTCCCACCTTGACTGGCCCCGGCCAGTTTGTCAGTGTCTCAGGCAGAATGCCTCTCGCGAGGCGTAGTCTTTCACTGGAGATGCTGGATGAGCCCTATAAACGCCACGCCTTCCCCATCAGGATCGTATGCCTCCCAGCCGGTAAAAAAGTGGATCCATTCATTGTGGGCCGCCTGTCTGCTTTCGGGCTGCGGTCTGGCTGCCTTCATGCTGGCCGGTTGCTCAAACAGCGGTCCGGCGACCACGGCTAACAGTACGGAACCAGCCAAAGCCACGGTGAACCAGTTCCTCGAAGCCGTCAAGCGAGGGGACGACGATGGGGCCCGCGCAATGCTGACCAAGGTGGCCCGCGCAAAAACGCTGGAAATGGGCATTTCCGTAGCGCCCCCGATGACCTCCACCGCCACCCATTCGATCCGGGAATGTGAAATGGTCGCCGATTCGCAAGACCTCGTCCATGTCGGCACCACCTGGACCGACACCGATCCCGACGGATTTACGACCACTGAAAACGTGGTCTGGGCCGTTCGCCTTGACCCCGAGGGCTGGCGCGTGGCCGGTATGGCCACCAAGATTTTCGACGACCTGCCGCCCCTACTGCTGAATTTTGAGGATCCCGAAGACATGATCGCCAAGCAGGCGATGGTGGCAAAGGAACTCCATAAGCGGGCGGAGGAAGCCGCTGCTGAGCAGGCCAAGGAGCCCGAGGCCCGCACGGCAGTGGGCCCAGCCGACGGCCAGCGGAAGTAATTCCCCCCGCGACCACTCGGTTTTAAAGCGGGTTAGCCCATCGGAACAGCCAGCCGCTTTCAGGCCCCCTCAAGCGGCTTTCCGGATCGATTTCTGCTCGCCTTTCGGTCGGCCATGAGTCGCCAAAAATAGGCGTTTTCAGCTATTTTATCGCTGAAAACCCTGGCCGCCCACTTCTCCCGGCGAGCCGACCGTCCTTGACAGGCCCAGAGTCGTTGTTAGCCTAGACCCCACGGACTACCTAATCGGAAGATGTTTCCCAACCGGCAGCCTTTAAAAAAACTGCCAGTTGGTGGATTTCTTACCGTTCTAGTTGGTCTGTTTGTCCGCTCAGTTTCTGCGGTCCGGTGGCCGTCCCGGATCGGGGTTGTTTTGCGACGGCTTCTGGAACGCACACCGCGTTCACTGTTTTCATCTGGAGGTATCTCATGAAGCGTATTCTCGGACTCTCTGTTGCTATGTTCGTTGCTCTCGTTGCCATCGCCCTCGTGGGTGGTGACTCGGGTGCCGTCGCCGGCCATGGTTGCCACGGCGGTCTCAGGGCGAAGAAGGGCTGCCACGGTGGCCTGCTGGCCAAACTGCATGCCAAGAAGCAGGCTAAGAAGAGCTGCCACGGAGCTGCCGAGGCTGCTCCGGCCTGTGATTCGGGCTGCGAAGAAGCTGTTGCTTCGGACTGCTCGAGCTGCTGTGGTGAGTCAGCCGCCGTCGAAGGTGGCTGCGTTGGTGGTGGTTGCGAAGGTGGGGCTGTGATCTCGGAGGGCGTGCCGACCGAGGCTGCTCCGGCTGCTCCGGCTGCTCCGGCTGCTCCGGCCAAGACCTGAGCTTTGCTGAAGCCAAGTTCAGTCACGTCATCGCAAGCAGCGATGGGACTGAAAATTGAAAATAGGCTGGGCCTTCCACAAGGAAGGCCCAGCTTTTTTTGTCGTCTTCCGTGGGATCAGTTTTCTAACTGGTCTTCTTCCTCTTCTTCGGCAAGCTTTAAAAGCTCGCCACTGCGGAGGCACCCTCGCTCAAGTCATGTGGGTCCGCCCCGGATCCTACCCGTTCACAGTCCGACGCCGAGCTTCTCGGCCTGCATTCGGAGAGCCCGCTCGAATGCCGGGAATGGATAGCTCTGCCGGCGACTCACCGCCCAGATGAATGTCGAGTCGACGAGCTTACGAGGAAGTGCCCCTTGATTCACGCGCCGCGCCACCTCATCGATGAACTCCCTCTCCTCAGCTCGGCGGGCCTTGAGGCCGGTCTTCAGCTGGTCTTCGAGCGAGATGGTCTCGCCGTTGCTGACCGGCGGCTCGGCTTGGGCGCCGGTGCCCAACGCCGTGAGGAACGTAATTGCCGCCAGCAGCAAGACCGCGGTAGTTGATGAAAGTTGCATGGTCAAAGGGCTCCGGATCGGGGACCGAGAGAAATAGACGCCGGCCGCAGTGCGGTCAACGGCGACTGCGACGCCGGCGCGATCAGCGGAGCGGCGATTTGGGGCGTCTGGGCTGGGACCACCTGCTGGACCAACTTGAGGAGTCTCAGGTCGAGGGCCCGGATGTCGCTGATCATGCGGGGCGTGTCGGCCATGCCGTAGCAAATCAAAAAGAGCTGTGGAACTGTAGCCCGTTGTTCTCCCCGGCCGGCAGAAGTCTCCTTCGCGAGGACTTTCGCCATTGGGCTTGGTGGCGGTGCAGATCTCAACAGGGCGAAATTCCAACGCTCGTCGAGCTTCCGCCGATCCCGGCTTCGTCTTTTTTGTGGGATAAGTTTTCCAACTTGTCCAATGCGTGTTGCTACCCGCTCTGGCACCGC
>JBAXUW010000085.1:0-12846 GCA_037129495.1 Planctomycetota bacterium
CTGCCCTCTGAAGAAGGCTCCTCAGCAGAATCGGTGGGATATTTTCGGCTCGTGTAGGGTGTACCCCATCGGGTGAAACATCGCGAGGGCGACCATCGCCTGAAACGACTTCTTGCAGACCTCGGGGAAGTGGCCCGCTTCGTTGGCCATGCCCCCCGACTGCCCGCCCATGCCGACCGCGCAGGTCTTGCAGGCGTTCTTCGACCGCATCGCCTTCCACAGCGGCCACAACCCTCCGGCCTCGTGGGCCTTTTTGAAGGTGTAGAGCACCGCTCGCCAGCCGCCGCCAGTGGTGCCGCGTCGCATAGGGTTAGTCCAGGCTCACGGTCACTGTCTTCGTCTCGAGGTAGGGATCGAGCCCGCGTTCACCCAACTCGCGACCGAAGCCCGACTGCTTGAAGCCGCCGAAGGGGGCCGCGGCGTCGAACACGTCGTAGCAGTTGACCCACACCGTGCCGGCCCGCAGGCGACGAGCCACGTCGTGGGCCCGGGCGATGTCCCGCGTCCAGACTGCGGCCGCCAGACCGAAGTTCGTGGCGTTGGCCCGCCGGACGAGCTCGTCGATGTCGGAAAACTTGAGCACCGACAGCACCGGTCCGAAGATTTCCTCACGGGCGATCTTCATCTCGTCCTTCACGTTGGTGAACACTGTCGGCTCGATGAAGAAGCCGCGATCGCCCACTCGCTTTCCACCGGCCGCGCAGGTAGCGCCTTCCGACTTGCCCGCCTCAATATACCCCATGATCTTGTCGAACTGGGTCTTGTCGACCTGCGGCCCCTGCTGCGTCGCCGCATCGAAGGGGTCGCCCACGCGGCGCTTCTTGCTCTCCGCGACCACTCGCTCGACAAACTCGCCGTGGATCTTGTCCTCGACGAACAGCCGCGAACCGGCACAGCAGCACTGCCCCTGGTTCAGGAAGATTCCCACGTGGGCTCCGGCCGCGGCAGCATCGAGGTTGGCGTCGGCGAACACGATGTTGGGGCTCTTGCCGCCGAGTTCGAAGGTGAGCCGCTTCAACTGATCGGCAGCCTGCCGCATGATGATCTGCGCGGTCTCGCCCGAGCCGGTGAACGCCACCTTGTCGATGCCCGGGTGCTTCACGATCGCAGCGCCCGCGGTGGGGCCAAAGCCCGGCACGACGTTGATCACGCCGTCGGGCACTCCGGCTTTTTGAGCGAGTCGTGCCAGCCGCAGGCACGTCAGCGGCGTCTGCTCGGCGGGCTTCATCACGACGGTGCAGCCGGTGGCCAGCGCCGGCCCCCACTTCCAGGCTGTCATCAGGATCGGGAAGTTCCAGGGGATGACCTGCCCGGCCACGCCCACCGGCTCCCGCCGCGTGTAGCAGAAGTAGTTGCCGTTTATGGGAATGGTCTGCCCGTGGATCTTGTCGGCCCAGCCGGCGTAGTAGCGGAGCGCGTCGAGCGCGAGTGGAATGTCGCCCGTGCGAGCGTCACTTACGGGCTTGCCGTTGTCGAGCGACTCGAGTGCCGCGAGCTCGTCGATCTCAGCCTCGATCAGTTCGCAGAGCCGCAGCATGATCCGGCCCCGCTCGCGGGCGTTCATGCGCGGCCACGGCCCTTCGTCGAAGGCGTGGCGAGCCGCACGAACGGCGAGGTCGACGTCGGCCGCGTCGCCCTCTGCGACCTGGGCTATCACCTCCTCCGTGGCCGGGTTGATCGTCTCGAAGGTCTTGCCGCTCTTGGCGGGCACCCACTGCCCGTCGATAAAAAGTTGCGTCTGCCGGATCTGCGGCGGGGCCGTGCGACGGGGTGCGGTAGCGGTGGCCATGGATCGATTCTTCGCGTGCGATGGGAGTGGGGCGGAAACACCCGGTTGGGCCGAATAATTGCTATCGAGAGGCTATCTGCGGTAGCGTCCCTGACGCAAGTACAACGCGGCGACGCACCGTGCGGACCGTGTCAATGACTCTGAGACACCTGCGGAACGAACTTACTGTCGCAAGGTAGCCCTGAGTGTGCGGGTGTATGGGCGATTTTCCGATGGTTTGATCCAGACCTCCGCTGCCGGGTTAAGCGTTCGAGGAGCTCCTCGGACGAGGCGATCGAGGGTGCTGAGCATGAGCCGCGGCCGTGATCATGGCTGGCGATCTTGCCTGGGAAGTCGGGTCGGTACTTCAAGGTCTTGAACTGGCTCTTTCGAGAAGGGGTTGTCGTCGCTGACATGGGGTCGCCTGCGGAACTTGGTAACGCCCAGAGTGGCCAGCAGTTGTGGATAGGTTACGGCCGGTGACTTGTCGGCGAACGAATCGCATGTTACGGCTGTCCCCACGGAAGGTGAGAGTTCCTCGACAGCGATCATGGCTCGCTGTCGCCCCTGTGGCGGCCGCTGTGGTGGGCAGAACTCCAGTCGGGTTTATTTCGCGAGCAAATGATGGGACCGAGCCCAAGGTAATTCATGAGAGTTCGCCGCTACGTGGGTGTGACTCATAAGCGCGACTGCGAAGCTGGCCGAGACCGGTTGCAGCAGTGGCGGCCCAGAGAGGACAAGATCGAAATCTTATCCCACGAAGCAACGCTCCCCGGGTTTTAGTCCGGCAGCGTTATCCCGATCTTCACGCGGACCTGCCAGTGGGCAATCTTGCCGTCTTCAAGGTGGCCGCGGGTCTCAATGACTTCCAGCCAACGCATGTTTTTTTCGGTCGCGGCCGCCTTCGCGACTGCATTTTCTACGGCAGCCTCAATGCCCGCGTGGGAGGAGCCGACGAGTTCGAGAATCTTGTAGGTGTGTTCGCTCATACTAGATCTATTTTCGCTTGAGAGAATTGAGTGGGAACGATCGTGTCAGGATACACCGATTCACCCAACATCCTCAGGGCAGAAGAACGGAGTCGATCACGTGGATGAGACCGTTTCTCGCCTTGATGTCGGTCTTTACGACGTTCGCCGATCCCTTCGCGGTGGCAACTTTGACCCCGCCGTCGGTATCAATCAGCACCGTCCGGCCGCCTGCCGTCTTTGCTGAGTTCAGTTTTACAACCTCAGCAGCCGAGACGCTGCCCGGCACAACGTGGAGGAGTAGGATCTCCTTGAGCTTGCCCTTATTCTCTGGCTTGAGGAGGGTTTCGACCGTGCCGGCCGGCAGTTTGGCAAAGGCTTCATCGGTTGGGGCAAAGACCGTAAATGGTCCCGGACCCTTCAGCGTCGCGACGAGATCGGCAGCAGTCAGCGCCGCCGCCAACGTATTAAAAGAGCCGGCCTTGACCGCGGTGTCGACAATGTCATCGCCAGTCTGGGTGGACAGGGCGGATGGACTGATGACCCGCTCGCTGATGATCGTTTCGCCACTGACATTTTCATGGACGACTCGGCCGTTTGCCATGGCGCGTGATGTGGTGGTTCCGCCCTTGCAAGGCGGGGCTGCCTGGGCCGAGAGGCCGGCCATCAATGAGGCAATGACGACTGCTGAGCCGAGAGCGGTTTGCTGTTTGAAAAAAGAAAAAGAGGCCATGATGTTGGGTTTCCCGTAGAAAGGTCTGGTTCGCGAGATGTCCGGTAAGACTTTAGGAGCGCTCGGCTTGAATTATAGCAGTGGGTAAAAAATGGGGATTTTACTTTTCCATTCAATCCCGAGAGGTACTGCTGTAGCCAACCGTGATCGAGTGAATGCCTTGCAAAGACTCTTCACGGCCGGGTACAAGTTAAGGCTGCTTTGCTGGCGGATTTCCAGCATTGCCTGAGTCGACGGTTGCTTGCACCACCTGGGAGGCGAAGTGTCAAACATACCGTGCTACACCATCAGAAGAGTGCTTCTGAGGATTACCGGTTGGTCCGCCATCGGAGCCGGTGTTTTTCTGCTGGCTGCCTCAGGCTTGCCAGCGGCTATGGCTGAGGCACCGCCGTCCGGCCCGCCGCAGACTGTGGCAGAGTCCGTCGCGATCGCCTCCAAACTCGCCCATGCCGACGGTCTGACTGGGCAACTGCTGTTGTCCACCCAAGCCGATCGCATCGCCGCCATTCCCGCCGAGTGGATCGTGCCCTGTTTGGCCGCGATTGGCGACGCCACGCCCGCCGGGGCGAACTGGCTCCGCAGCGGCCTGGACCGGGCCGTCGAACAGGCCGGCGACAGTCTCTCTTACGATGCGCTGGCAGCAGTCGTGACGGATAGAACGCGGCCGGCCCGCGTGCGAACGCTGGCGTTTTTCTGGCTGAAAGAGCGGGATCAGCCGCGTGCCGTCGGGCTGCTCGACACGCTGCTGGAGGATCCCGCGATTGACCTGCGCCGTGAGGCAATCGAGAAGTTGCTGGCGAGCGCGAACAAAGCCGAAGAGTCGGTCCAGAAGGATGTCTATCGCCGCAGCCTGGCCTCTGCCCGCGACGTCGATCAGATTGAGGCCATCGCGGCCTGGCTCACGGAGCATGGGGAGCCAGTGAATGTCGCCGAGGTGCTGGGATTTGTGAGGAACTGGCGAGTGAGTGAAGAATTTGATAACGCCCAGGGCGTGGGGTTTGCCAAGGCTTATCCACCGGAATCGGCGGACCGTCAGCCGGCCTCCACCGCCGACTGGAAAGCTATCGAGTCGACCGACAAGCACGGTGCGATCGATTTCAACCAGGCAATTGCGACGAAGAAGGGGGTTTTGGCCTATGCGGTGGCCGAGGTCGTAATGCCCCGCGACGGTCCGGCGGAGGTCCGGATTGGCAGCCCCTGCGCAGTGGCCGTGTGGGTCAATGGTAAGCCTGTTATGGCGCATGAGGTCTATCACGCCTCCGATGAGATCGATCAATATGTGGCGACGGCTCACTTTTGCGAGGGGGGCAATACTGTGATGGTGAAGTGCTGCCAGAACGAGCAGACAGAGCCATGGGCGGCAGACTGGAAGTTCCAGCTCCGAATCTGCGACCCGGTCGGATCGCCGCTGGCGACGCAGACCAAACCGTAACGCCACCAGAAAGTTGCACCCGGGAGTTTGTCCAATGCCTTCACGCTGCCGGACGTTTGCCAAGACCTCGCTGATAATCGTCCGCAGTATCCTGCTGGCGACGTGGACCGCGGGCTGCTGCGTCACTGCAACAGCCGCAGACTGGCCAGAGTTTCTGGGTCCTCTTGGCCGTGGCGTGGCGACCGAAGCGATCCGCATGCGGTGGAGTGAGGCAGAAGGGATCGCTTGGAAGGCAGACCTGCCGGGCAGGGGGGTCTCGAGTCCGATCGTGGTCGGCGATCTTGTGGTGGTTACAGCATCGAGCGGCGCCAGGCAGGACCGGCTGCACATTCTGGCGCTCGACCGGCAGACCGGCCGCACTGCCTGGCACCGGCAGTTCTGGGCCACCGGCCGCACGTTCGCGCATTCCACCAGCGCGGTCGCCGCCGGCACGCCTGCAAGTGATGGAAAACGGATCGTCGCCCTCTTTTCGTCGTGCGATCTATTCGCCCTCGATCTCGCCGGCCGTCTGCTTTGGCAGCGGAATCTCGCCGTGGAGCATCCGCGCAGCGGTAACGATATTGGCATGGGATCGAGCCCACGGATCATCGAAGACACCGTCGTCGTGCAGATCGATTGTCAGGGCGATGCGTTTGCGATCGGCGTGGATGCGGCCACTGGCGCCGATCGCTGGACCGCGCCGCGGGAAAAGATTGCGAGCTGGTCGTCGCCGCTCGCGGTGACCTCGCCTGAGCATGGTGCGTGTGTCCTCCTCCAGAGCCCGCGTGGACTGGATCTGCGGCGAGTGGCCGACGGCGAGACTGTCTGGTCTTGGAAGGGCGACTGCTCCACGATTCCAGGCACCGCCGAATCGGGCGCGACGCTCTATGTGCCCGGTACTGGGATCGTGGCTGTCGCAGTGGGCTCTGACAGTGCCGCAGCCCCGGCCTGGCGATCCAATAAATTGTCTTGTGGCATCGCAAGCCCCGTGGTCTGGGGAGACTCGATCGCCTGCCTCAACCGCGCGGGTGTGCTCGTCGTGGCCGCTACGGCCGACGGTAACGTCCGCGGGCAGGTTCGCCTCGCGGGCTCGTTCTGGGCCAGCCCGCTCGTCGCGGGCACGACCCTCATCGCCGCCAACAAGGACGGCAAGACGTTTCTTGTCTCGACCGTGGGCGAGCCGAAGATCATCGCCGAGAACGAACTCCCCGGCACGTTCACGGCCACGCCGGCGCTGGCCGATGGCAGCCTGTATCTCCGCAGCGAGACAACACTTTGGAAAGTGGCGGCGCCGTAAGGGCTACTCGCGGTTTCAAGCCCCGTTATGTGGCTTGTTTGAGACTCCCTATGCTCAAAAAAGCACCCCGCACGGCGAACCGTACGGGGTGCTTCTGAAAAAACGGATAGTGCACGTCAACAATCACTCAGGGAGAATGACAGCGTCGATCACGTGGATCACGCCGTTATCAGCCTTGATGTCCGTCTTTGTGACGGTCGACATGCCCTTGGCAGTGCCCACCTTGACGCCGCCGTCGGTGGAAATCTTCACAGTGGCACCACCAGCTGTCTTGGCTTCCTTGAGCTTCACCACGTCAGCTGCCATGACTGAACCCGGAACAACGTGCAGCAGGAGGACTGCCTTCAGCTTCCCTTTGTTTTCGGGCTTCAGGAGCGTTTCGACAGTGCCTGCCGGCAGTTTGGCAAACGCTTCGTCGGTCGGAGCAAACACCGTAAACGGGCCTTTGCCCTTGAGGGTCTCGACGAGTTCAGCTGCACCGAGAGCTGCAGCAAGAGTCTTAAACGTACCAGCTCCAACAGCTACTTCGACGATATCGGCAGCCTTGAGGCTGGCCGGTCCAAAAGACATCAGGGTTGCTGCAATGAGTGCAGTTGCAATTCGCTTGTAGGACATAGGTTCTCCAGAAAAACCGGGTGGGAAACACGGGGGAAACACTAGACTTCGCTCATTGTATGGACCTGTTCGCTGAAGGCAAATTCTAACACTCAAGATCCTTCACGAGATCCTGCACGTTCAGTGTGTCGGCATTTCTGTCTGGAACAGGCAGGCCAGCTACCGTCGATTCTGAAGCTTCGCCAACAACCGCAGGATCTCCAGGTAGAGCCAGACGAGCGTGACCATCAGGGCAAAGGCGCCATACCACTCCAGATATTTGGGCGCCCCTCGCTCAGCCGCCTGCTCGATAAAGTCGAAGTCCAGCACGAGATTCAGGGCGGCGATCACCACCACGACCAGACTAAATCCAATGCCAATCGGTCCAGCGGCGTGGATATAGGGAATCGGAAACCCTACGAAGCTGCCGATCATCGAAATGAGGTAGACAAGACAGATCCCGCCCGTTGCCGCCACGATGCCCAGCTTGAAATTTTCGGTCGCGCGGATAAGCCCCGATTGATATGCCAGCAACAGCCCTGCCAGCGTGCCAAACGTGCCGCTCACGGCCTGAATCACGATCCCAGGATACTGGGCCTCAAGGCTGGCCGAGACACCGCCCAGAAAAAGGCCTTCGGCCAGTGCATAGACAGGCGCTAGCGTCGGAGCCCACGTGTGTTTAAAGCAGATGACAAGCCCGGTGATCATTCCAATCACCGCCCCGCCGAGTGCCCAGGGCATGGCAGCGGCCGGATTGGCTTCCAGACCAGAGAATGTGCGCGACCATGTGAAACAGGCCGAACCCATCGCCAAGACCAGCAGGAAGAGCGTCTTCTGGGCAGTGCCGTTGATGGTCATCGTGCCGGCAGGAGACTGCTCGGTGACCGTGTCTCGGCGGTAGACCCCGAAGTTTTCAAACGTCTTGTCGTTGAGGGCTGGGTTACCGGTACGCATGGGAGTCTCCGGGGCAGGGGGCAGGCTGTCGTGGCTAGATTATAGCACTTTGGAGTGAGCGGGTCGGGCCCGCTGTGCCAATGACAGGTGAGACACCCAAAAAACGGATCTGACAAGTTAGAAAATTTACGCGTCGTAGACACCGCTGCAGCAGCCGGTCCCTGCACGATAGGCTGCTTACAACATCGCCAAGGCCCACCCCACGGCGATCACCAGGCAGACCAGAGCCGTGACGTAGACCCACGCCGGTCTGCCTGACAGAACGGAATCCTCCGCCGAGATGTAATTCCCGCAGGCAGGGCAACGCGGCGAGTCTTCCAGCATCTCCCGGCGGCAGTAGGGGCAGGGGACTGTGGGCTCATCATCCCCATCTTCGAGATCACTCTCGTCGTCATTCCAATCGTCTTCGTCTGCGTCATCGTCGCTGTTACGGTGCATGTCTGTTGCGACAATCTCGAGAAGTGGCAGAATTCAGCCGAAGCACACGGCTCTGTCGCGGTCGGATTTCCGCGAGACATTAGCTTAGCTAGATTCTGCGGGGCGGTGTTTCTTCTCCCTGTGGAGGCGAGTTTTCCAACGAGCCGGTCCTCTCTCCATCCCACATAAGACGACACGTTGGAAAACTTATCCCACGGAAGAGTACGCGATGAAAATCGATGCGTTACAGCCCTGTCCCCGACAGAGCCCACGGCTCTCGGCAGTGTCTCTTGCCGGCTTCATCGGCGGAGAGCTGCTCTTCCTTGGCCTCACGCAGGCCTACGGTGGCCAGGCCTGGGCCATCCTCTGCCTGCTGGCGATTCTGCCGCTATTCCTTACTGATTTTCGGATCGCGTCGCTTTCGGCCGTTGCTCCCAGTCTCAGCTGGCTCGCCCTGTTTTATGCCACCGGAAATCGCGAGTTGTTCTTTCCCTACTGCATGTATCTGGCGACCGCCATTGCCCTACTGCTCTCCCGGCGGACCCTGTGGCTCGGGGGAGTCGGCGGCGGCACGCTCATTGTCGCGTTTATGACCGTGCGGATCCTTCAGCAGGCCACGCTGCGTGTCCTGGCGGTAGAACTGGCCGCCGCCGTCGTGATCCTGGTGGCGGCGATCACGACCGACGCATACAGCCGCAAAACCGCCGTCTCCCGGGCCGCGATCGCCGCTCTCGCTTCGGTACTGGCCTACGCAGCCCTCGCGCTCTGATCACCCCTCTCGGATCACCCTCAAGGACTGTCAAAACATGGTCTTGCGGTGGAACTGACTCTGCAGCGAGCAAAGCATCCGGTTCAACTTGGGTGAAGCGTTGCAGTGGTCCGGCCCGGACTTTTATCCCCCCACGCGAGCCCCTGCTTGCGGCGGTTATGAGCAAATCATGAGCCGCAGACTGGTTTCCAAAACGGCCACGTTTCAGGTATCCTATCGAGGGTCATCCGGCACGCGCGAACCACCCCATGAAAGAGCAGTTCATGTCCGAAACCCTCTCCGAAACCAGAGCCTGTGACTTGCTAGCCCGTCTGTTTCGGTCGCGGGGATACGTCATTGAGCGAAACACCCTATTTCGGGAGTATGGCGTCGAATTTCATGCCGACGGCTGGGACCCCAAAGCTCGTGTCGGATTTGAATTTCTCTCCAGCGAAGACGACGATCACGATGATCTCTCGTTGGCTGAATACAATACGCTCTCAGACGCCCATCGCCGGGGCGAACTCTCGCTCTTCATCATCGACGAAGTAGAACCACTCTCCGCGGCCGACCTCCTCGCAGAGGCCGGCGAATTTCTCGATGAAATCGCCTCAGCTGCAGAGGCCCGGAAGAAGCGGGCCAACCGGGGCACGAAGGCCGCGGTCAAAAAGAAGCCAGCTCCAAAGCCGGCGCTCAAAAAGAAGGCTGTCGGTAAAAAAAGAGCTGTCATCAAGAAGAAGGTGGCAGCGAAAAAAGCCGCCACGAAAAAGCCCGTTAAAACAGCGAAGAAGCGGGCCGCCAAGAAGAAGCGTTAATCTGATCAGGTCGGCTGCCGGCTACTGATTCATCAGTTGGGCCATCAGTTGCTCAATCTCATCCGGCTCGATCGGGATCTCGCCGCAGAGGTCGACCGGCCCGACGTGCGTTACGAGGATGTCGTTTTCGAGGCGGATTCCGAATCCCTCCTCGGGAATGTAGATGCCTGGCTCGACAGTGATCACCCAGCCTGGCTCCAGAGGACCGTTCAGCGGCGCGAGATCGTGAACTCCTAGGCCGAGTGAGTGGCCAAGACCGTGCATGAAGTATTTTTTGCAGGCGGGCTCTTGGGGCGAGTCTTTCGCGAGGTCGGCGGTGGTCAGCAGGCCCAGGCCGACGAGTTCCTCGTTCATATCGAGTTGCGCTGCCCGTTTCCAGTCGCGGAGCAGCGTGCCCGCCACCGTGCGGCTGATCGCGGCCTTCATGACCCGCAGCACCGCCTCGTAGACCGCCCGCTGCCGGGGCGTAAACCTCCCATTCACAGGGTAGGTCCGCGTCAGGTCGGAGGCGTAGTTTGCGTAAGCGGCTCCCACGTCCATGAGCACAAGATCGCCAGCGCGGCACTGTTGATCGTTATCGTGGTAGTGCAGCACGCACGCATTTTTCCCGGCGGCGATGATTGGCTCATAGGCCATCGTTCCGCGTCGCCGGATGAATTCCGCGGTCAGTTCCGCTTCCAGCTCATATTCCATCACTCCTGGCTTGAGCACCGAGAGCACGCGACGGAGGCCAGCATCGGTGATGCGAGTGGCCTGCCGCATCAGCTCCACCTCAGCAGGGCTCTTCACAGCGCGGAGCTGCCGCATCAGCGGCGCGAGGCGGGCATACCGGTGCAGCGGATAAGTCGCCATGATCTGCCGGCCCAGCCGGAGATCACGCGGCTCGACCTCAATGCTGGCCCGCTCGTGCTCATTGGAATTGAGGTAGATCGTGTCACTCTCACACGCCAGCGCATGCAAGACTCCAGGCAATTCGCTGAGCCAGCGAACCTTGGCCACGCCTGAGATGAGGTCCGCCTGCTCTTTGGAGAGTTTCTGTCCCTCCCACGTCGTGAGCAGTTTGTTTGGCTGCCGGATGAAGAGCATTTCCCGCTGCGACGGCTCGACTGCATCGGCCGCGAGGAGAAGTACACTCTCTTCCTGCTCAATACCGCTCAAGTGGAAGAGGTCGCTGGCTGGATGGAATGGCAGCGTGCCATCCCCGGATGTGGGCAAAAGATCGGCTGCCTGCACGATCACGAGGCTGCGCTTCGGAACCAGGGCGGTGAGCCGCTGCCGATTGGAGACAAATAGGGAGGGATCGATCGGTGCGTGACGCATAGGTGAGCCTTCGGGGAGCCTGTTACTATAAACCCGACCCGTACCAGCCCGCCACCGCAGGAGTGAAAGTCATGCATGCCGTAAACACCCTCACCGGGCGGCCAACCGAGCCGGTCCTCATTGCCGGAGCATGGCGAACAGCCGCCACGGTGAGCTCGTTTCGGGCGGTTGATCCCACCACGGGACAGGAGCGGGAGCAGCTCTGGCCGGTGAGTTCATGGAGCGACGTTGATGCGGCGCTGGATGCGGCCGGAGCGACTGCCGCCGAACTCGCCCGCCTGCCGGGCGAGCGGATCGCGGTGTTTCTGGAGCGTTATGCCGAGCGACTGGCGGCGCGGGGCCAGGAACTTGTCGCGGTGTCGCATGCAGAGACCGGCCTTGCGATTGAGCCGCGGCTGGCCAACGTGGAACTGCCGCGGACGCTCAATCAACTGCGGCAGGCGGCGGCCGCCGCTCGCGAGGGGACGTGGCGGATGGCGATGATCGACTCAGCCCGCAACATCCGCTCGGCGGCCTTCGGGCTCGGGCCGGTGATCGTGTTTCCACCGGCGAATTTCCCGCTGGCCTATGGCGCTCTCACGGGAGGTGACTTTGCCGCCGCGATCGCCGCCGGCAATCCCGTGATTGCCAAGGCACACCCCGGGAATCCGGGCGTGTCGCGGCTGGCAGCCGAAGAGGCGGTCTCCGCGCTGAAGGAGACAGGCCTGCCCGCCGCGACCGTGCAGCTGCTGCACGGCGTGTCGCTGGCTGACGGCGAGCGTCTGGTGGCCGATCAGCGGGTCGGTGCTACCGGGTTTACCGGCAGTCAGGAGGCGGGAAAGCGACTCTTTGCGGCAGCGACCGCCGCGGGCCGCGTGATTTGGGTGGAGATGGGAAGCATCAATCCGGTCGTGCTCCTGCCTGGGGCACTGGCCGAGCGGGGCGACGAGATTTCCGCCGAACTGACCACGAGCGTGACTGGATCGGCGGGGCAGTTTTGCACGAAACCGGGCGTTGTCTTTCTGGTCGAAGACGCGGCAGGCAAGGCCTTTGTGCGGGCAACGGCTGAACGCTTCCAGGCAATCGGCGCGCAGGTTCTGCTCGGAGCGATTGGCCGCGAGCGGCTGATCGCTGCGGTCGGCCGGCTGTGTCAGGCCGGTGCTCGAGTGGTCGCGGGAGGTGGAGCAGGGAAGGGGCCTTGCAGCCACGAGCCGACGCTCCTGGAGGTCACCGGAGCCGAGCTCATAGCAAGCCCGCACAGCCTACTCATTGAGGCGTTTGGAAATGCCACCGTGCTCGTCGGCTGCCGCTCAATCAAAGAACTCCAGGCGGCGGTCGCTTGCGTAACAGGCTCGCTTGGGGCAAGCCTCTATACCGCGAAGAACGGAGCGGATGATGCTCTCTTTGCCGGTCTGGCACAACTGCTTCTCGATCGCGCAGGCAGGGTCATCGAAAACCGAATGCCCACCGGGCTCGCTGTCACGCCGTCGATGCAGCATGGCGGTCCCTGGCCGTCGGCCGCGCCCCCATTTTTCTCAGCCGTCGGTATGCCATGGACGCTCCTGCGGTTTGCGCGGCGGATCTGCTTCGACGGCTGGTCACCGCAGCGGCAACCAGAGTGCATTGGCGACGCGGCTCCGGCCGGCGGACCGTGGCGGTATATCGATCATGCCTGGACCCGCAGCTAATCCCGCTGCGACCGGTTCGCCTAGGGGAACCATTTTCTTGCTTCGCGCAAAACATCCCATCCTGCCCCAGCAGTTCCTTGAACATCCGAAGCTCAAACTTATCCCACGGGGAATCCGGAGAGCCGGGATCGGCTGAAGCTCGACGAGCGTCGGA
>JBAXUW010000086.1:0-12740 GCA_037129495.1 Planctomycetota bacterium
TTGGTTGCCTCCCTTGGTTTGCTCCACCCCCAGATTCTCTCTCTGGAAGCGGTGCCGTTGAAGGGGGGCAGGTCAGTGCCCGCAGCGACTTGGGAGCCGTGATCTCGTTGGAATCCTTATCGACTGCCACCTTGGCCTAGGCAGACCTGGAGGTCGCTTGACCAGGCCTTGAGCAGCTGCAGGGCGTCCTTGCCGGGAAGCTGCCGGGATGCTGCCGGGAAGCTGGCGAAACCGGGCAAACCATTCCTTCTTCTTGTTACCGAACCGCTCGACATCAGCCCACCCCTCGGCCCCGCAGATTGCTGCGCACAAGGCGATGACGACCATATCGATCAGCAGACGACACTTCGTCCGGTCCATTCGTGGATCGGTCAGGTCATCGAAGTGTGAAAAATTACAGGGCTCTTTGAAGGAATCACAAGTCGTCCTCCATGACGGGGGGCTGTGGCGAGCGGCTACCGCCGCTTGTTTGACTTGTGAAGAATCATTGCAATACTTGTGCCGGCCTCAGAAGATGCGATTGCCCTGCCTCCGACCGGCGATGGTATACGCCGCCTAAGACAGTATACTATTTTTCTTCTGTTGAGAAGTTCTCTGTAATTTACCTGTACCAAATTTTGCGGGAGGAATCATACAAGACGATGGTTGACAAGAAACAAGTAGTCGAGAAAAAGGTTGCCAAGGATGGCCTGAACAAATCGGAAGAGATCCGTAAGCTTGCCAAGCTTATGAAAGAAAGGGGGGAGAAGCCCCGTCCGGTAGTGATCGTGGCCACTCTCAAGAAGCAGGGCATCGACGTCTCGTCCCCGCAGGTCAGCATGGTTCTCAAGCGGATGGGCTTCCGGCCCCGCAAGCGCCGCAAGAATGGCGCTGCGAAGTCTGGCGTGAGAGCGGCTGCCACGCGGCCATCGGCTCCCAGCCGCAGCGGCAACATCTCAGTCGACGAATTGCTCACCGCGAAAAGAGTCGTGGCCCAACTCGGCGGCACTGACCGTGCTTTGGCGGCCATCGCGGCGCTGAAGCGGTTTGAATCCTAAGCCCCGCTGTTCTCTAAACGATAGCCGCAGGCGGGCAATTTCCCCGCCTGCGGTTTTTTTGGCTCAATTTCTCACGAACCTTTTCTGCTCACGAACCTTTCTCCAGGTCTTTGTCTGTGCGACCATTTCGCATCCCCCGACTCCCGCCCGGTCTGCCGCGGCGGCTGCGTGGCTGGTATGTGCTGATCGCCGCAGTGGCGTCTGCTGCCATCGCCGCTGTGCCGATGTGCCCCAGGCACGACCCACAGGGCAGGCCGCTCTGGCAGGTGAAAGTTATTCATGACGGCGACACTGTCACCTGCATCGACGAGGCCAACCGTCCACAAAAGATCAGGCTCGTGGCGATTGACAGTCCGGAACTCAGCCAGCCGTTTGGCCCAGAATCACGCGCGGCGCTGGCGCGAAAGATCAACGGCGACCGTGTGCGAGTCGAGGGCGACGTTCGGGATCAGCATGGGCGATTGCTCGGCACGCTCTGGGTGAACGACCGCAACATTAACCGTGAACTGGTGCTCGATGGCTGGGCTTGGGTGTTTGGAGGTTATCGCCCCGACCCGGAACTACTCGACGCCGAGTCGGCGGCCCGGGCAGCCCACCGGGGACTCTGGGCCGATCCCCGGTCGCAACCTCCTGCCGAATGGCGGCGCGACCATCCCGCCTACCGCTGATCCCAAAACCCTCACTCCGGGACCCGCCTTCCGGCGCGTGCCCGCTTTGTTTAGTGTGCAACCCATGGCCAGCCCCCGAGAAATCGTTATTACCGGTGTCGGAGTGGTGTCGCCCTTGGGGATCGGCTGCGAGCCGTTCTGGTCGTCGCTGATGGCCGGTATCAGCGGTATCCGGCCAATCGATCTGTTTGATGCCAGCGGCCTCCGCACGCCCTACGGCGGCCAGATCGCCAGTTTTGATCCGAAGGTCTATGTCCGGCCGCGCAAGAGCCTGAAGGTGATGAGCCGCGACATCCAGATTGGATTTGCCGCCGCAGATCTCGCCATGGCAGACGCCGGGCTCCCCGTCGGCGCAGCGGAACCGGAGCGGTTTGGCGTCGTTGTCGGTGGTGACATGATCTATGCCGATATCGAAGACTTAGAACTCACCTACCGTCGATCCGTCAGCAACGGAAAGTTCGACTTTGGCCTCTGGTCAGAGGCGATTCAGGAGGAGCTGCATCCCCTCTGGTTGCTCAGGCATTTGCCCAACATGACAGCCTCCCACATCGCGATTGCGCACGACGCCCGCGGACCAAATAATTCGATTGTACTCGGCGACGTTTCGAGTTTGCTGGCCATCGGCGAAGCGGCCAGCATCATCAGCCGTGGCTGGGCAGACGTGATGCTGACCGGTGGAACGGCCTGCCGACTGCATCCGACAGCGCTGGTGGCACGGGGTGAGGCACGCCTCTCTCACGCTGTGGAGGATTGCCGGACGGTCTGTCGCCCCTTCGACCGCGACCGCTTTGGCATGCTCGATGGCGAAGGGTCGGCGATCTTCGTGCTCGAGTCACGGGAGCATGCTCAGCGGCGCGGCGCACGGATTCGGGGCCGGATTCTCGGGGCCGCGTCTCGCTGCGAGCCGCGCAGCTTGCAGCGGCCTCCCACCGGCTCGTCGCTGCGGCTGGTGATCCGGACCACACTCAAACAGGCCGGACTCGCCGCCAGTGAACTAGGACACCTCAATGCCCATGGCATGGGCACAGTGGAAGACGACCGCATCGAGGCCGCGGCGATCGTCGCCGAATTAGGCGATACTCCCGTCACGGCCCCGAAGAGCTTCTTTGGGCATCTTGGTGCGGGCAGCGGCGCTGTGGAACTAGCAGTCAGTGTGCTGGGACTAGAGGCCGGCCTCGTGCCACCGACGCTCAATTACGAACATCCTGATCCACTCTGCCCTGTCAATGTCGTCCATGGCGAGCCGCTCGCTGGCCGCCCCGCAACAGCCATCGCTGTCAATCTCTGTTCGATGGGCCAGACGGCGGCAGTGCTCGTGGCAGCGGAGCGGTGAGACCGGGATCAGCGCCCAAAAACTCACCATGAGCCTTCGCAGCCCATGGACAAGCCGTTGTAGAGGATCTGCCCGCCCCCATCGATCGAATTGGGACGGACGTTGTCGAGATTGAACTGCCGGGTGGCGGTAGCGATGCCGGCAACCCAGAGGAAGTCGTAGCCGACCTGCACCCTGAAGTTGGGCGTTACCTGGACGCCGCCAAGGATCGTGAGATCGCCCAGAAACCCTGGCCCCACCTGATCGGCGACCTGCCGCCAGCTAAATGCCCCGCGGGCGATCTGGGTCGCCGATGGTGGCGGCGGTAGCGTATTCACGCCGGCCGCCGCCTGCTGATTAGCAGCAAAGCTGACCGCCGGCGTTACCCGGCCGCGGAGCCCCCAGTAAAAAAATTCGTTCTGGCTCATCAGCTCGGCGCCGAGGTTTAAGCCCCAGAGCCAATTCTGGGTCTGAATGTTGTAACTACCGGCGAACTGGCTGGGCGTCGCATCCCTGCGGGTGCTGGCCAACGTGAATGACTCGTCCACATTTGCCACCCGCGTGCCAATCAGTACCGCCGGTAGCCAGCCTCGCTCGGCATGCTTTGTCCAGCCACCGTTGGGCGACATCACGAGCTGATCCCGCCCCAACCTGCGATCAAGTTTGTAGTTGAGTTCCACACTGTTGTAGTTGGAGCCGATGGTTGCCTCATAGGTCTGCGCGTAGGTAAACCCTGGCAGGCCCGGAAGAATAGTGCCGGCCAGCGGCGTCACGAGAAAGGAGCTGGGCATGGCGTTGTAGTTGTCTCGCACGAAGAAGCTCAGGCCACCGTAGTAGGTGAACTCAAGCGACTGATCCCGGTCGAGATCGTCGCGGCCGAGATGTTCGCCAAGCGTGATCCGAGCCCCAGGGACGAGATCAAAGGGAACGCCCGTGGTTACAAACGTACCAGCGAGGTTGGGCCGCAGGGATGGATTTGGGAAGCCGACTACCGATGGGTCATACCCCATCACGCGTCGATAGTTTCGGCTGCGGCTCAGAACGAGCACCTCGGCCGAACCGTACCAGCGGCCACTGGAGAACCATTGCCCCGAACTCGCCTCGTCGGGCATCTCCTCAAGTGAAAAATCGGGGAGCCGTATGCCGTCGGCCGCGCGGGCTGAAACCTCGTCGAGAATTTCGGGGTCGACCAGCTCACGGCTCAACACCTCTTCCGGCTCAAAGGCTTCCCAATCGGCTTCGTCGGCCTGATCAGAGGCCATCGGCTCATCAGGAATCACCATCTCGAGCCCCGACTCCTCATCGAAAAGTGTGGCGCCGCGAACCTCGGTCGCCACCACGCAGCCCGCCAGCAGGAGGCCCACGGCCAGGAGCCGTAGAGACCTGCCCATGGAGCTATGCCCGGCACGAGGTGTCGCGATGGTGAGCACGGGCCTGTGGTATCCGAGGCTGGGGCATACAATCCGGAAAATCGTTACAGTCGCTTTCATTCATCGTCATGCACCTAATCAATTCCTCAGATATTTTTGTTGTTTTCAGGCCTGTCTCCCCCAGACTACCGAGTGTGACAGGCCAGTTGCCGGCAGGTTAAACCTAATGTTCCGCACCACCCGCCAACCGCCGGGCCTGCTGGAGAAGGCTGCCACCCATATTCGATGACGAGAGGGAGCGGCGGTGTGCGCCGACCGTGGAGGAGTCGATGCGATTCAAGCGACAACACTTGCTGCTAGGAGGTCTCCTCCTGTTCTTTGCCGGCGTACAGTTCCGGCTTGTCGACTCGTTTACGCTCAGCGAGCGGTCGAGCCACTTTATCTCCGCCCAACTCGGAGACCGGGGTAGTGTCCAGCCCCAGATGCTCTGGCAAAACACGCCCTCTCGGAAGGTCGTGAAGCCACCCCGCTGGCTGGGGCTGGCACTGATGTCGCTCGGCTCAGTGGCGACGCTCAAGAGTCTGTCGATGAAAAGCGCGGAGTAGGCAGCTACGCCGCGACGACTAAGCCACGACGTCGCGAATCACATGGCCGTAGACGTCGGTCAGCCGCATGTCGCGGCCGCTGAAGCGGTACGTGAGCTTTGTGTGGTCGATGCCCAGCAGATAGAGCATCGTGGCATGCAGGTCGTGGATCATGAACTTCTTCTCGACCACCCGGTAGCCGTAGTCGTCGGTGGCGCCCGTGACCGTTCCCCCCTTCACACCGCCGCCGGCCATCCACATCGAGAAGGCCTGCGGATTATGGTCGCGACCGTCGGTACCCTGGGCAAACGGAGTCCGCCCGAACTCACCGCTCCAGACGACGAGCGTGGAGTCGAGCAATCCCCGGTCCTTGAGATCCCGGATCAGAGCCGCGATCGGCTGATCCACAGAGCGGGCGTTGTTGGTATGGCCCTCAAAGAGCTTGTTGTGCTGATCCCAGCGGTCGGCGTTCATCGACGGGCAGGTAAGCTCCACAAATCGCACGCCCCGCTCCACCATGCGGCGGGCCAGCAGGCACTCGGTGCCAAAGATCTGCGTCGGCTTGTACTCGGCCTCAAGCCCATAGGACCGCTTCGTGTCGGCCGACTCACCCGTTAGATCGAGGAGGTCCGGCACTTCCGTCTGCATCCGATAGGCTAGTTCGGCGTTGACGATGGCACTTTCCAGGGCATCGGGAGCCCCGCCGCCGCCGTCAGCAAGCCGGCTTAAAAAGCCACGGTCGAGCTGTCGGGCCAAGTCGAGCTTTGCCAACTGGTGACCGACTGACTTTTCATGAGGCCTCACATTGGCCAGGCCCGTGGCATTCGGCTTCATGATCGAGCCCTGATAGGTCGCCGGCAGGAAGCCATTGGTGAAGTTGTCGAGCCCGCCGACCGGGATCAGGCCGCCGTTGATCACCATGTAGCCGGGCAGTTCGTTATTTTCACTGCCCAAGCCGTAGGTCGTCCACGCGCCCATGCTTGGTCGGCCCTGCAGGCCGGAGCCGGTGTGCAGAAAGTAGTTGGCGTTTGTGTGTTCGGGAAATTCGCTCGTCATCGAACGGATGATCGCCAGTTCGTCGACCACAGAACCGATGTGCGGAAAGAGATCGCTGACCGGAGTTCCACTCTTCCCGTAGGGATGAAACTTCCAGGGGCTCGGCAGCACCTTGCCAATGCTGTTGAACTGCGTGGCATCGACCTTAAACAGCAAGCGTGGATCCTTACCGGCATCCTGCTCGAGGCGGGGCTTGGGATCAAAGCTGTCGACCTGCGACACGCCACCATCCATATACAGGAAAATCACGCTGGTGGCCTTGGCGGGATGGTGCAGCACCGATCGCCCCCCGGTCGCTGCCGCCCCGACGGCATCACGGGCAAGGAGCGCCGCAGCCGCCACGGCGCCAAAGCCGCAGCTCGCGCGGCGTAGCAGCGCCCGCCGCGACAGGGCCACGGGTCGAAAACAACCGGACTGGTGCTGAGAGTGGCTCATGGCACGAAGATGAATTCCTTGGTGGTCATGAGTGCGTGGGCGAGGTCAGTCCAGGGGGCCTCGTGCCGCGGCTGCGTTGCGAAGTCGATGCCATGCTGCCCGGCCTGCGCCGCGAGAAATGAAAGCGCCACCGCCCGTTCGTCGGGGCTCGGCAGCCGCGCAAACGCCTCGCGATACATGCTGTCGATCCGGGCCTCCGGCGATAGCGACTCTGTCTGGAGCGTCTTCTTGGCCCAGCCGGTGGCCTGCTGAGCCACAAGCGGATCGTTCATCAGCATCAGTGCCTGCGCGGGCACATTGGTCACGTTTCGCCGGCCCATCGCCTGGAATGGCACCGGCAAATCAAACGCCAGTAGAAAGCTCGGCAGGAAGTTGCGGCGGATTTTTGTATAGAGGCTGCGGCGGCCGTCGCCATCAAGCGGCCCGCTTGTTGGCTTACCCCGGCCGTCGTGAAACTCCGTCATAAACACCTCCACACTCGGCCCGCCAACCGTGTGGTCAAGCCGCCCCGACACGGAAAGAATCTTGTCGCGGACCGCCTCCCCCTCGAGCCTCCGGAGCGGATAGTGGTGGAGCAGCAGATTGAGCGGATCTGATTCAACAGCACGTGCATTTCGACCGCTTGTCATCCGCCACACGCTACTGGTCACGATTTCCCGCACCAGCCGTTTGATGCTCCAGCCCTCCTCACGAAACCGCACGGCAAGCGTGTCGAGAAGCGCCTGGGCCCGGGGATCGGCAGCCGGCTCACCGAGCTTGCCAAAGTTATCGGTGGTCGGCACGAGGCCGCGGCCGAAGAGATGGTGCCAGAGCCGGTTGACAATCACGCGGCTGGTGAGCGGGTTGGCCGGATCGAGCACGCGATCGGCGAGTTGACTGCGGCCCGATGACTGCTGCGGCCACTGAGGCTGCTGCGGCCCGTCGATCGCCTCCAGAAATCGCCGCGGCGACACCTCGCCGCGACGGGCTGCGGAACCTTTGAGAAGCACGTATTGGTCAATGCCGTTGCCGTCGAGAATCGCGGGGGCGATCGCCGATTCAAGCTTCGCATCCGCCACGATTGCACGATGCTTGGCAGCCAGTTGCAGGGCCACATCGACCGCCTGCTGTGCCGCCGGACCTGTCCAGTCGAATTCCTGTGCCGCAAGCTGCTGGTTGACGATCTCGCACAGTGGCTGGTCGCTCCTGCGGGGCTCGTTCAGGGCGGCCACCGTTTCGGCCACGCTCACGGGGCCCTCGACCGCGGCATATTCGACATGGACAACCCGGCCGCTTTCCCACGTGAGATCCTTCCGCAGGTCCTGCTGGATCCATTTCCATTCGCCTTTCGTGTCAGCCGTTGTCAGATGGCTGCCGTAGATCGGCCCGCTGTTGAGGAGGAGATGGCCATCCACCACGACGAAGATCTGCACATTCCCACGGACGCGGTGCCAGATGACGCCCTCCCTGACGACCACCTTGGGTGTCCTTAGCACGCGGCCGGCTCGGTCAACGCCGCCCAGTGGCATGACATCGCGTTCGCCAATCGCTTTTGTCTTCGACCAGACGGCATCGCTGCGGGCATGGCCGAGGGGCTCGACGCGGAACTGCTGCAGGGCGGCTGTGCCAATCGGCGGCAGCACCGGCTGGCCAGCTGGCAGTGTGGCACATCCCCAGGCGGCCCCATCGGTAATCAGCGGCGTCGAATCTTCCCCGCGGGTGTAGTCGGCGATTGAGGTCTCGCCAGCTCGAGTGTTGCCGCCTTCGGAAACAGACAGTGGAACAGCCAGTTCTGCGAACAGCGATGCGGCCTTCGGCCCTACCGCGGCCGCAATCAGTGGCAGGAGTTTTACCCGGGCCTCCACAGCGGCTGCATCGAGCCGGCGGGCCACAGCTCGATTCGCTTCGAGGCTCTCAAACGGCACCTGCCGGTAGCTACTCGACATGAGCATGCCGGTCAGGGCGTAATAGTCTTCGTTGGAGATGGCATCAAACTTATGGTCGTGGCACCTGGCACAGCCGATCGCGAGCCCCAGAAACGCCTTGCCGAAGGTGTCGATAGCGTTATCCATCCGGTCGGCCTCGTCTTGCGCAATGTCGACCGGCCCATGCATGGCCTCACCTAAAAACCAGAAGCCGGTACCCACAACCGATTCGTTCGCACCACTTTTCGCGTCGAGCCTTGGACGTTCCAGCAGATCACCCGCGATCTGTTCGCGAATGAACTGGTCGTAGGGGATGTTGTCGTTGAATGCCTTCACAACCCAGTCGCGATACCGCCAGGCGTTGGGCACTGGATAATCGAATTCGTGTCCCCGCGTCTCGCCGTAGCGCACCACGTCGAGCCAGTGCCGCGCGAAGCGCTCGCCATAGTGGGGTGAGGCGAGCAGCTGGTCGACATATTTTTCAAACGCATAGGGATCCGCATCCGCTGTCACGCGGTCGACATCGGCCGGATCAGCCGGGAGGCCGGTCAGCACCTCAGCGGCCCGACGCACGAGCGTCTCCCGCGCGGCCTCAGGAGCCGGTTCAAGACCTGCCGACTCAAGTCTCGCAAGCACGAAGCGGTCGATGTCGCTTCGGCACCAGGCAGCGTTCTGCACGGGCGGAACCGCCGCGGCCTGCGGCGGGTGCCAGCACCAGTGAGCAGCCTTCCGCTTCGCAATGTCAAAAGCCTCGACCGCAGCGGTAGCCTGGCCGTCAGCGGGCCAGGGCAGTCCGCGGCGGACCCACTCCTCGAACGTCTCGAGCGCCGCGGCCGGCAGCTTGCCATCCGGCGGCATCTGCAGATCACTGTCGTAGCGGATCACCTTCACGAGCAGACTCTCGTCGGGCTTCCCCGCGACGGCCACGCCCTCGGCGGCAAAAAAATCACTCCGCGTGTCAAACGACAGACCGCCTTCGGGTTCACCCGCGGCTCGCGAATGACATTCCGCGCAGTGCCGCACGAGGAGCGGCCGCACCTTGGCCTCAAAGAATTCGAGATCCTCCGCGCGGGCCTGTGATTCTACAAGCTTGCCGATGATCGCCTCGGCCTGCGAGCAAGAGGCCGAGCAGACCACGGCCGCGACGGCAGCAGTTTGCAGCAGCACCAGCCAGAACAGGCTCTGGTTCTTCAAGGCCCAATCTCCTTGTCGCCGGATGGCGACCGCATGCGGAGCACCACTCTTCAACCCCTATTCTATATCACCGCAGCGGCAGGGCGTCCTTGCCGGGAAACTGCCGGGAAACTGCCGGTCATTAAAGTGTGAAAAATTACAGGGCTCTTTGAAGGAATCACAGGTCGTCCTCCATGACGGGGGGCTGATAGGGGTAGGGAGACCCGATTGGGTTCGGGCCCCCCTCCCTCCGAACCGTGCGTGCAGGTCTACCGCACACGGCTCTCCGGTTGATGGTCTTACCTCCGTGAGGATTGAACGACCATGGCATGGGCGGTTACCAGACTGTACAGCCCCTGCTTGGCAAAGAACGCATTTGGCCACCGCTCAATGGTGTCATTCAGTCGGAACCATTTGCCTCCTTTCACTCCCTGTTCGAGAGCCGTCTGGTGACCAGCAGGTCTCATCACTTCATGTCTCGAATCTTCCGACCATTCCGTCTCCAACCACCCTGAGCCAGGGCTAGCCGACGTCCATTGGGCTTCGCCTTACACCAGCACCGTGCATCACGAGCGCCGGAAGATTCATCTTCGACTGCCCGGCCAGCCGGCGGCCCCGCGCAGTTGGCACCAGATGCACCGGAAGCTTCGCATGGATGACGCCGGCCGCGTAGTGGTTCCAGATCTCCGCGATGCCCACCACGCGGTCGAGCACCGCCGCCGGGATGACCGAAACATTACCGACCCGCACGTCGGCACCCACGAGCAGCAGATGCAACACGCGAAAGAGGTGGTAGCCGGCCAGAAACCCAATGCCATCGTGCCGCTTGAGCCGCTGGGCGAACACGGCCGTGTGCCCGTCGCCCGCTGATGCCCGAGGTTGCGCCGTAAGCAAAGAACCTCGACCAGCGGAATCGCCGCCGTCGGGCCAGGGAGGGCCGCTGCTTCCTGCACCGTCGAGCCATCGTCCACAAAGAGCACGCTCAGTCGGCACGGCAGCCGGGCCGCCTCGGCGGAGAGCCGTTCGAGCAACAGGGTTGGCGAACGCGAATCGTTGTAGACGGGAATCAGAATCGTGACGGTGGGGAGCATCGGATCGTGTACGGAACGGTGTTTCACGAGTCTGTCGTGCTAGGTCGGCCGGTGCGACGCCACCAACACGCTACTATTACCGGGGGCTGCAACCATACTACGGGCGTGCGACGACTGTCCTCTTTCCTTGATTCCACGCGAACTGCGCCACAGCCATGCCCACAGCCCCCCAGCCATGCTCCGCTGACCGCAGAAACATCGCGATCGCGCTGTCGCTCGTGATCGCAGCGCTCCTCGTCGCTTGGCCCTTCGCGGAAGGTGGGTATATCGATGACTTCTCCTACATCCACATGGCCAAGACGCTCGCCGAGACCGGCCGCTTCGCCTACAACGGCTGGCCGACGGCGATGCTCGGAATCCAGGTCTGGTGGGGAGCAGCTTGGATCTGGCTCTTCGGCTTCTCGTTCACGCTCGTTCGGCTGAGCGTGTGGCCGCTGGCGCTCGGGTCGGTCGTGCTCGTCTATCTCATGGCACGCCGTGCCAGCCTCTCTCCCTCCGACAGCCTGTTCGCTGCGCTCCTGACCGGCTTGAGCACCCTGTTTCTGCCGCTGGCGCCCACGTTCATGACCGATATTCCAAGCCTATTTTTCCTGATGGCCAGTCTCTATGGCTTTGTTCGGGCAGCGGATGCGGCCGATCAGAATGCGACACGCGGCACGCAGGCAGTGGCCTGGCTTGCCGTCGGCACGCTCTGCGGCGCACTCGGCGGCACGATTCGGCAGCCGGTCTGGTTCGCGCCCGTTGTTTGCACCGCGGTGCTCTGCCTGCGGAGGTCAGGTGGGCTGCGTTTTCGTCTGGCGGCTGCCTGTTGCGGCGCTCTCGGCACGGCGGCGCTTGTCAGTGGCACACAATGGTTGAACCAGCAGCCGTATGTTATTCCCACCAAGCTGCCCTCGCTCGACGCCGTCACGCAGCTCAAGGTCGCGTCGGTAGCCCGGGAGGCGGTGACGGTGGCCACTGAATGCGGCCTCAAGTTGCTGCCGGCAGTGCTCTTTTGTCTGCCGTGGATCGTCTCGCAGGTGTCTGCTGGGGTGCGAACAGGGTGGGGCCGCATCATCACGGTCACGACTGCCGCCGCGATGGTGGTGGTGCTGGCGGCAACCATGAGCCAGTCGCTCGAAGGGCCGCTGGCCCTGCTCGGCGGCAGTTGGAAACCGACCGGGCATGCCCTGCACGACGCGAGCGTGGGTCTCATCCGCTGCGGGGTGCTCGGCCTGCTTGTCTCGCTAGCCGTGGCCGCGACCGTCGCGGTGGGGCGTGCTCGAACCGCCCCCGCGAGGGCTTGGCGACTCCCGCCGGCGATCGTCCTGCCACTGGCCTTTCTCGTGCCATACGGCGGCTCCCTGCTCCTGGTCTCGCAGACCACTGCTGGCATCTACCCCCGCTACTATCTGCCGTTTCTGCCTGCGCTGACCTGCGGGCTCCTGTTTTGCACCCGCTCGACGGCCACCACGCAGCAGGCTCACGCCGACCACCGCTCCATGCTCGGCTGGCTCCTAGTCGGGTTCTTTGCGCTCCGCGGCATCGCGATCCTGCACGACGAGTTTGCCGACACCCGAACCAGACTGGCTGCCATCGCCTTCCTGCAGCGGCAGGGCGTGCCACGGGAGCACATCACATCAAAATGGGTAGTCGATGCGTGGGAGCAGGTTGAGCGAGCGGGCCATGTCAATGATCGGCGGATTCGCATTCCCGCAGACGCCTATGTCGCGGATGGTCCGAACGACTATCCCGATCCGCTCTTCTACGATCGGTTTCCCGTTGTGCGGCCGTACTCCATGGTGGTTGACGAGCGGGAGATCACGCCGGGCGACAGCCAGTCGTTTCCCAGCTTTTCCTACACGGCCTGGTGGCGGCCGCCCTATTGTCGCACCATCGTTATCCGCACCCAGACGCTTGCGGATGGCCCGCCAGCACCGGAACACTGACAGAGCAGCCTCGTGCGGCTGGTCCTGTGTGGCAGCAAAGGGATAAGGGATAGCCCGGTCAATGGCACTTCCACAAGCGTTGCCCTCCTGCTGAGCGACTCGTGAGCCGGTTGCTCCCGCCTCCCGGGGCGTGGTCGTCGCTCGCCTGCCCGCCCGTCGCGGCATCGCGCTGCTTCCCGACG
>JBAXUW010000087.1:0-12673 GCA_037129495.1 Planctomycetota bacterium
GCAAACGCAGTTTGCTGGTGCTATGCGTTGCATCCCTGCAACGCAGTCTTCTATCTTGTGTGGGATAGGTTTTTCAAAGGGCCTTGAGGCTGAAACTTAATCGGGGGCGTGAACCGGTGCGATCTGCTGCCAGGGCATCGCTTCCTCAAGCTCCCACGACAGGGCGAGCACGTCTGCTTCGGCGAATGGGCCGCCGACGACCTGCAGTCCCATCGGCAGGCCGGCCCGCGTGAGCCCCATCGGAATCGAGGCCGCCGGCAGGCCGGTCAGATTCATGAGGGTGGTAAAAGCAGCGAGTCGGGCGGCGGCTGCAAAGGCTGCGGCCGCGGGGAGATCGTGAAACGCCCCGATCCGGGGCGGTGGCAGGGCCACCGTCGGCATGACCCACATGTCGGCCGCGGCGAAGGCCGGCGTGAATCTCGTATTGAGCGTATCGAAGAGGCGGTTGACATCGGCAGAGCGGAGCTTCCGGCCCGCCTCGCCCAGCCACCGCGTGACCGGCTGAGTGCGGCGAAAGCTCCAGAGCGGCATCTGCGCCAGCTGATGCTGCCAAAGCGGCAGGAATTCCTCGAGGCTCCCGTCGGGCAGCTTGCCTTCTTCGACGGTGTGGCCGAGGTCGGTAAGCACGGCAAGCGACCGCTGGAGGCCCGCGAGGATTTCGGGATCGGTGGGGCCGAGAGCTGTTTCCGTAACGTAGCGAATCCGCAGGCGGCGGAAGTTGGTGGGCCGCTGCCGGAAGGGCTGCGTTGGTGGTGGGGCCCAGTGAGGCCGGCCCTCAGTGAGGCCTGCCATCACGTCGAGCATGGCTGCCGCATCGTCAACGCTGCGAGTCAGCGGCCCCGACGTATAGAGCATCCGCCGATCGGGTAGTCCAAGCTGGTTTTGCAGCCGGCCTCGCGCGGGCTTGAGCCCATAGAGATGGCAGAACGCCGCGGGGATTCGGATCGAGCCGGCACCATCAGAGCCCTGTGCCACCGCGAGCATGCCTGCAGCGACTGCTGCGGCCGAGCCGCCACTCGACCCGCCAGCGGTGTGGTCGGGGGCCCAAGGATTCCGCGTGGGCGGATGGATTGCAGGCTCCGTGACGGGTAGCGTGCCGAGTTCGCTGGTGGCGGACTTTCCCACGATGACAAACCCCGCGCGGCGGAGCGGCGCGACCGTGTAATCATCAAATGGGAGCGGCAGATGGGGCACGGCCCGAGAGCCGTAGCGGGTGATCGTCCAGCGAACAATGTTGAGATCCTTGATCGCGATCGGCACGCCATGAAACGGCGCTGAATAGTCCCGTGAGCGCAGCCGGGCCTGGTCTTTACTGCGGGCCGTCTCGAGAGCCCGGTCGAAGACCGAGACAAAGGCGTTGTAACGCGGGTTGAGGGCGTGGATCCGGGCAAGAGTTTCCGCCACGAGTTCGGTGCTCGAGATCTGTCCGTCGCGGATCAGCCTGGCCTGCTCAAGGGCCGACCGCTGTAGCACTTCGGAAAGACTCATGGGAGCGGCAACTTTCTGGCGATAAAAAAGGATTGTAGGGGATGCGACTGCTCGATACGAGCGTTTTAAGCTCCGAAAATCGATGATGTGGCCGCTGGACAGCGTTCTTCACGCCCCGTTCGAGGCCGGTAAAACGAATCCAGCACGTCGACGAGAAAAGCGACTCGGCTTGGCGAATTGGAGCCGTTGCCTAAGATAGACGCCGGAATCCCTCGACTCACTTTTAAGGATCTTGCATGGCCGGGTCTGCAACGTTGGTCGCGCCGCTTCCCTTGGGTAGCCAGATGCTGCCTGAGTCAGCCCGGCCGCTCCGCATCCGTTGGCGGTATGCCGTGATTATTGGGCTGGTGCATCTGCTGGCACTGCTGGCCTTTGTGCCGTGGCTGTTCTCTTGGGTCGGTGTCGTGGTCTGCCAGCTGGGGATTCATTTCTTCGGTGCGGGCATTAATATCGGCTACCACCGTTTGCTCACCCACCGCAGCTTCCGGACGCCGAAGTGGGTCGAGTACGCGCTTTCGGTGCTGGCGATCTGCTGCCTCGAAGATACGCCCGTGCAGTGGGTGGCTGTGCATCGGCGGCATCATGCCCACTCCGACAAGGTGCCCGATCCCCATTCGCCGATCGTCAATTTCTTTTGGTCGCACTTCGGTTGGCTGATGGTCAAAAATAGCGGCATAGACACGCTGTCGGCCCGCGAAAAATACGCGCCCGATCTGCTTCGCGACCCGTTCTATTTCAGACTGGAAAAGAATCAGTGGCTGCAAATGCTGATCGTTATGTCTCAGTTGCTAGTCTTTTTTCTACCGGGGTTGGTGGCTGGCTGGATCATGGACGGGCCGGTAGCTGGCTTGCAACTCGGGGCGAGCCTGATCGTCTGGGGAGTGTTTGTGCGGACCGTGGCGGTCTGGCACATCACCTGGTCGGTGAATTCTCTGGGCCATATGTTTGGCTACCGCAACTATGAGACTGACGAGCACAGCCGTAACAACTGGCTGGTGGCTCTGCTCGCCGTCGGCGAGGGCTGGCACAACAACCACCACCACGATCCCTCGGCGGCCAGCGTGCAGCATCGCTGGTGGGAGTTTGACCTCAGCTACTACGAGATTCGTCTGCTGGAGGCCTTTGGTTTGGCCAGCGACATCGTGATGCCGCGGCATCTCCGCCGGCCGGCTAAGGCCGCCAAGGCCGCGAAGGTGATGGCGGGCTAAATCGCCTTTGAGCTGAGCCTGGCCGATCGCCTATGATCGCGGTCTCATTCAGAGGAGACCGTCACAATAGCACCCTTTTTCATCGCTCGGCCGATCTTCGCGTCGGTCATCTCCATCGTGCTGGTGCTCTGCGGTGGCGTCGCCTACTTCACGCTTCCCACAACGCAGTATCCCGAGATCGCGCCGCCCACGGTGGAGGTCTCCACCATCTATCCCGGTGCCAATGCGGAGCTTGTCCGCGACACCGTTGCCGCGCCGATTGAACAGCAGGTGAGCGGCGTTGAGAACGCGCTCTCTATGAGTTCGCAGTGCACCAACGACGGCCGCTACCGGCTGATCGTGACGTTTGCGCCGGGAACCGATCTCAACATGGCGCAGGTGCTGACGCAGGTTCGCGTCACGCTGGCGATGCCGATCCTGCCCGACATTGTGCAGCGGGAGGGGGTCGCGGTGCTCAAGAAATCTTCGGCCGCGATGATGATCGTGAATTTCACGGCGGAGAAAGACGCGGCCGGCCGGCCCATCTACGACGAGACATTTCTCTCAAACTACGCCACGATTCAAATCCGCGATGAACTGCTCCGGGTGGAAGGCGTGGGTGACGTCGACTTTCTCGGCCAGCGCGACTACTCGATGCGGGTCTGGCTTGATCCGGAGAAGATGGCGGCGGTTGGTATTGTCCCCGATGACATCAAGCAGGCAATTGAGCAGCAGAATTTTCAGGTGGCCGCCGGGAGTGTCGGCCAGCAGCCGGCCCCCAGCCAGCAGGCATTTCAGATTCCGCTTGCCGCACTCGGCCGGCTCGTGACGGTCGAGGAATTCGGCAACGTGGTCGTCAAGGAAACGGAAGCGAATTCAGGGAAAGTGGCCGCGGTGATCGTGCGGCTTCGCGACGTGGCCCGCGTCGAACTTGGTGCCCAGCAGTACGACCAGGCCTGCCGGCTCGATGGTGAACCGAGCGTGGGGATGAACATCTACCAGCTCCCCGGCTCAAACGCGATCCGCACGGCCGCCGGTGTACGGTCGACGCTGGCCTCGCTTGGGGAGCGGTTTCCTCCGGGGCTCAAGGCTCAGGTCGTCTACGACACCACGCCCTTTATCGAGGAGTCGAAGGCGGAGGTCCTCAAGACCCTTCGCGACGCGATCATTCTCGTGGCTCTCGTGGTGCTGGTTTTCTTGCAAAACTGGCGGGCCACACTGATTCCGTTGATCGCCGTGCCAGTGGCGATTGTCGGTACGTTTGCCTTCATGGCGGGGCTGGGGTTTAGCCTCAATAATCTGTCGCTCTTTGGGCTGGTTCTGGCGATTGGCATCGTTGTCGATGACGCGATTGTGGTGGTGGAAAATGTCGAGCGCTGGATGGAGAAAGGCCTGTCGCCCCGCGAGGCTTCCTACAAGGCGATGGAGGAAGTGACAGCGCCGGTGATCGGAGTGGCCCTCGTGCTCTGCGCCGTGTTTGTGCCCTGTGGCTTCATCTCGGGGATCGTCGGCCAGTTTTTTCGGCAGTTTGCTCTGACGATCGCCGTCTCAACGGTGCTCTCGGCCGTGAATTCCCTGACGCTGAGCCCGGCGCTGGCGGCCATTCTCCTCAAGCCCCACGGAGCCAAACGCGATGTCATCGACAGAGCGCTGGGCCTGATCGCCGGCTGGTTTTTTCGGGGTTTTAACTTTTTCTTTGGGCTGCTCACGCGCGGCTACGCCGCTGTTGTGGAGGCGTCGCTGGCGGTGTCGATCCCGATTCTGTTTGCCTATGCTGGTCTGCTCTACCTCACGTGGTTCATCTTTACGATCGTACCGGTGGGTTTTATACCGGAGCAAGACAAGGGCTCCCTGATCGTCAACGTAACTTTACCCGACGGGGCGAGCTCCCAGCGGACGGCGAGGGTGATGGAGCGGCTGGAGAAGCGGGCGCTTGCGGAGCCGGGCGTGGCGCACGTCGTGTCGGTCGCAGGCCAGTCGGTCGTACTGGGGGGTAATGCAGCCAACTGGGGCGCGATGTATGTGCTTTTAGACGGATTCGACAAACGTCGTGGGAACGAACTTTCGTCGGATGCGATTGCCCGGCGGTTGCGTGCCGAGTGGCAGGCCACGAGCGACGAAGAACGTGTAGAGGTCTTCGGGCCGCCACCGGTAGACGGCCTGGGAACCGTGGCGGGATTCAAGATGGTGGTCGAGGATCGTGGCGATTACGGCCTCGCCCAACTCCAGCAGACGGCCGATGCTGTCGTGCAGAGCGGGGCCGACGATCCGCGACTGCGAGGTCTCTTTAGCAATTTCTCCGCCGCGACGCCTTGGCTGTTTCTCGATATCGATCGCGACAAGGCTCTGGCTCTCGGCGTCTCGACAGAAGACATCTTCGAGACATTGCAAATTCAACTCGGCTCATTTTATGTCAACAACTTCAACAGGTTTGGGCGGTCGTGGCAGGTCAATATCCAGGCAGACGGCAGCCACCGCCAGGACATTCGCAGTACGCTCCAGCGGCTCAAGGTGGTGAATGCCGACAATCAGCCGGTTCCCCTCACGACCTTGATGCAGGTCCGTGACCGACTCGGGCCCTCGCTGGTGATGCGTTACAACCTCTATCCGGCGGCAGCGATCTACGGCGAACGTGGCCCGGGGATCGGCAGCACCTCGGCCCTGGCGATCATGAAGGGACATTTCGATCAGTTGCAGGCGGAGGCCAAGGTTCCGCCGCTGATGGCCACCGACTGGACAGAGATGGCGTTTATGCAGATTCGCTCGGGAAACACCGCCGTGTTTCTCTTTGTACTCGGCGTTGTGCTCGTATTTCTTGTGCTGGCGGCGCTCTACGAGAGCTGGACGATGCCCCTGGCAGTGATTCTGGTCGTGCCGATGTGCCTGCTCTCGGCGATGATCGGCGTGCGGTGGGCTGGCATGGACATCAACATCTTCACGCAGATTGGCTTTGTCGTGCTCGTGGGCCTGGCCTGCAAAAACGCGATCCTGATTGTAGAGTTTGCCAAGCAATTAGTGGCCGAGGGTAAGCCACTCAAAGAGGCGACCGTTGAGGCCTGTCGGCTACGGCTGCGGCCGATCCTAATGACGTCGCTGGCCTTCATTCTCGGCGTCTTACCCCTCGTGGTGGCGGAGGGGGCCGGCAAAGAGATGCGTCGCACTCTGGGATTATCGGTCTTTAGCGGAATGCTGGGAGTGACGATCTTCGGCATCTTCCTGACACCCGTATTCTTCTACGTGCTCAAGCGGTGGTCCATGCGTTTTTCTCGTTCGCCGCCCCTCGTGGTAGAGTAGATTTTCAAGTTCGCCAGCCGTCTTGTGGTTGGGCAAGGCAATCCTGCCGCCCTTCTCATTCCCTCACCCCCGACTCGCAATTCAATGCCACAGCCAATGACCCAAGATGACTTGCTGAAGACGTTTGCTTCGGTCAACTCGCAAGAAATCCCTGCCATCAATCAGGAAGAATATTTGGTGGATGGGCGATTCAAAGCCTGGCCCGGGGCTTTCCATGAAATTCAATCGGCAATCTGTCGGGAGTCAGCCGATGGAAAGCTCACCAGGATTACGATTGGAAAAATTCCGCGAACGGGTCTGCCGGAGGCACTGGAATGTTTGGCAAGCTCTGAGGCGGCCTACGACAATGGCTTCGGTGAATGGCCAATGCTTCCCGTGGAAAAGCGAATTCAACACGTCGAACATTTCGTCGGTGAGATGATCAAACTCCGAACCCAGGTTGTTGATCTCTTAATGTGGGAGATCGGAAAGTCTAAAAAAGACTCTGAAAAAGAGTTTGATCGAACGGTCAAATACATTTACGACACGATTGATTCGCTCAAAAAATTAGAGCGAAAGTCGGCTACGTTCACGATCGAAGAAGGCGTGATTGGTCAGGTCCGACGTTCGCCTTTGGGAATCACGCTCTGCATCGGGCCTTATAACTATCCGCTCAACGAAACCTACACGCTCCTCATTCCGGCCCTGATCATGGGCAACGTGATTCTATTTAAACCCCCTAGGAATGGCTGCCTGCTGCACTACTGCCTTTCCAAAGCGATTGAAATGAGTTTTCCGAAGGGTGTCGTGAACTACCTCTATGGAAAAGGGAGTGAGATTGTTGAGCCGCTGATGAAGACGGGCAAAATCAGTGTTCTCACCCTGATTGGCTCAAGCAGAGTGGCGTCAGACATCAAAAAAGCGCACCCGAAAGTGAGTCGCTTGCGAGCCATTCTCGGCTTAGACGCCAAGAATCCAGCCATTGTTCTGGAGAATGCAAACCTAGACAATGCTGTCGAGGAGTGCGTTTTAGGCAGCCTGTCTTTTAACGGTCAACGATGTACCGCCTTAAAAATCCTGTATGTGCACGAAAAGGTCAGAGCAGAATTCATTCGGAAGTTTTGCGAAAGAGTAGACGCACTGATCGTTGGAATGCCGTGGGACGAAAAAGTCCAAATCACGCCGCTTCCTGAGGACGACAAATTTAAGTATCTGAATGAGTGCATCAGCGACGCTGAAGGCAAGGGGGCGAAAGTCATGAATCACAATGGTGGGGTTCAGAATGGTTCACTTTTCTTTCCCGCTGTCGTCTACCCTGTTCGGGAGGGCATGAAACTCTTTCGCGAAGAGCAGTTCGGGCCGATCGTCCCGATTGTTTCTTTTACTGATTTGCAAGAACCCATCGACTACATGATTTCTTCGAATTACGGACAGCAGGTAAGCATCTTCGGGACTGATTCCCGGGAAATCTCCTATTTGATCGATGGTTTGGTCAATCAGGTGTCTCGGGTCAATATCAATGTGCAGTGTCAGCGTGGGCCAGACACCTTCCCTTTTACGGGCCGCAAGGACTCGGCAGAGGGAACACTTTCGGTGTATGACGCGTTGCGTTCGTTTTCGATCCGAACAGTCGTGGCCACGAAGGAAACCAAGGAAAACAAAGAGATCATTAATAGAATCGTGACCGAGGAAGAATCGAATTTCCTCTCAACCAAGTTTATTTTCTAACGCAAGCCTCTCAAGATGAGCGGGCGATCGGGCAGGGCGGGCAGGGCTCGGCTGCAGGTCTTACCGTGCCTTACGCCCGAGAAGCCATTCCCGCCACAGGCACCAGGAGTCGAAGCCGGCTGGCGGCTGCTTGCCGATGTAGTCGTCGCAGTGGCCGCCCTCGACGGCTGGCAATGGCTTGCAGAATTCGCCGCTAGCGGCTAAGTCATCGAGTCGCAGTGGCCACCCGCCGCCGAGTGCCCGGTAGACCTGGATCATGCCGTGAGTCACGGCGCCGATATCGTCGTTGAGGTTGATCTGTTGATCGACCTCATTTTTCTGCACGACGAATACGCGGTTAAAGTCACTGGTGCCCTCTTGGTATTGAATTTGGACGAGTTCGGTGGAGCGGGTCGCTGCATCGAGTGCCTCCTGCTGCTTCGCGGCTGCCTCGCGGGCCTTGATGAAAGTGACAATGCCGTCCTCGGCCTCCTTGCCGGCCTTCAGGACTGTGTTCTGGTAGGTGGCGGCGAGCCCCTGGAAGAGGGCATCCTGTTTGCGGATATTGTTGAGGAGGCGGCCGTAGTTGAGGAGCTTCCAGTCCACGACCGGCGCTATGAAGCCGAAGAAAGAGTCTGACTCAAAGAGCTGGCCGATCTCATTGGCATACACGCCCAGATACCCGTTGATTGTCAGTGCGGGGTAGAGATCGGCCTGCGCCACGCCGATCTGGGCGCTCTGCGCGGCCAGGATTCGCTCCGCCTGCCGCACGTCTGGCCGCTGCCGGAGCAGGTCGGCCGGGATGCCCGCCTCGAGCACTGCCGGCGGCTGCGGAATGGCTTGCCGCCCCAATCGACTGGTCAGCTCTGTGGGTGGCATACCGAGCAGCAGGCAGAGCGCGTTGGATGCCAGGCGGCTCTGCTGCTCATAGACCGGGATTCCCGCCTCGGTCTCAGCCAGATTGAGCTTCGCTTGCTGCACGTCGAGTTCCGTTGCGATGCCCCCCTTGAAGCGGTCGGTAGCGACTTCAAGGCTCTGCCGCTGGATTTCGGCGAGCCGCCTCAGATCCAAGACCTGCTTTTCTGCCACTCGGTAGTCGGTGTAGCGGTCTGCGACATCGGCCACGAGCGTTACGAGCGCCCCATCGTATTCCTCGACACTGGCCTGATACTGGGCTTCGGCCGATTCGATGCCGCGGCGGATCTTGCCCCAGATGTCGAGTTCCCAAGACAGGTTGAAGCCAGTGCTGAAGACGCTAAAGGCGCTCGTCGAGAGGTTCTTCAGGGCACCGACATTTTTACTGAACTGATAGCGGTTGTAGGTGGCAAGCCCGCTCTGAGACTGCGGGAAGAAGCCGCCGACCTTGATGTTGTAGGCGGCGCGGGCGGCCAGCACCCGGAAGCCAGCTTCGCGCAGTGGCAGGTTTTGGTTGTAGGCCTGGAGCACCAGGCCATTGAGCACAGGATCGTTGAACTGCTCCCACCAGAGGGCATCGACGGCGGATATCGACCGGATCTGCGGGTCTGCAGCGTCGATCCACTCGCCCTCGACCGCTGCCGGCGGCCGCAGGTAGTTGGGCCCCACCTTCATACTATTTCGCCAATACTGCCCCCACGGCGTGCAGCCGGTCATGGCCAGCCCGCAGGCCATGACAAGCAGGCAGTATGCCCTGATCCACGACGGTGCATGAGATGGCTGATTGTTCATGAACCGCGAGATCGCGAGATAAAGAGCTCTGTGCTCGGTGTGGCAGGCGCGCAGGAAAATCCCTGTTACAATCGTGCTAACCGTTAGAATCGGGCTTAAATTCCCGGAATCATAAAGTTATTTGTCTACCGGCGGGACCTCCTTAGCGGGCTGGGAGGTTCGGGGAAAGCAGGGTTTCTGGCCGGCTGTCCCGTCCTGCGCAGCTTGCGGAAAGTCCTCCCTATTCATCAAGCTAGAGGGGCTTAAGTGACTCTTGAGCGATTCGTTTTGTCCACCCCGTTCTTGGTGCCATTGCATGACTATGCCCAATCCCCCTTGAGGTCGATTCCTCCTTCTGTCCACGCTGTCACTGCTGCCCGCTGCCGTACCCGTTGCCGTATTAGCCGACGAGGCACAGGAAGAAGCCGCCTCCAAAGCGATTCAGGCCCGCGAGGAACCGCTGATCGCGGAGGGAAAACTGGTCGAAGCCGGCAGACTGGAGATCGAGTCACGATTTCGGGTAGCCAGGCCGCTGTGGAGCTATGGCGGCATCCATACGCTCAATGAGATCTGGGCGAAGGAGGCAGAGGATCGTTATTCTCTTTTTTCCGTGGGGGAAGACTGTGGAAACCTGGCTGGATCTGCCGATAGTTCGGGGGGGTACCTTTCGGCATAGACTGCTTGGAACCGTTGTATGGATGCGCCTGGAGTGCTGCGAATCTGCCCGCTGCTGGAGCGGGAATCTTCTTCAAAGAAACTGCCATACGCACCAGACCCCTGGAACCTGCAGCGTTGCTCAGACACCGGATTCATCTATCTCGCGAATCCGCCCGCGCAGGATCTCTTTCGCGATGCGTTTGCCTGGGAGGTGACCCACAAGGCGGAGAGCCGTCGACGTCAGCAGTCTGAGCCTGCTGTTCATGCCTTGAGTGAATCGATCAAGACTTTTCGGCGGCATGTGCTGAAGCGAGATAAGGTCGCTACGCTGGGCCGCCAGATCGCTGGCGGGTTTTCGTCTGGGCCGATCAGGCTCGTGGATATCGGCTGTGCGGAGGGCACGCTGATCAACCGGGTCGTTGCGGGCATTTCGGCTGAGGTCGCGAATCGTGTCGAGCCGATCGGCATCGAAATCTCCACGCATCTGGCCTCCGTGGCGGACGAGACCCTCTCCCTTCGCGGCGGCCGCTGCATCCATGCCACCGGTATCGAGGGGCTGTCGCTGATCGAGCCGGCGAGCGTCCGCCTGATCGTGCTGTCGTGCATTCTCGAGCACGAGATCAGGCCGCTGCAGCTGCTGCGCTGCTGTCACGATCGACTCACGGCCGATGGCCGCGTCATCGTGAAGGTGGCCAACTACAACCGTATCGGCCGGCTGCTCCGGGGGGGGAGATGGTGCGGCTTTCGCTGGCCGGACCATGTCAACTATTTTACAGCTCGCACGCTGGCCTCCATGGCCAACGCCGCCGGCCTTGAAGTCGTGCGAATGGGGCTCTTCGATAGGTCGCCCTTGAGCGATTCGCTCTATGCCGTTCTAGGGGTTAGCGGCAAACGGCAGCGGTTGGCCTTCGCAGCCTAGGCGGCATGACCTATTCTAGGGAAATTCCGTTGGTCCCCGCCCGCCCTCTGATCGGTCCACCATGAGCACGTTCGTTTTCGGCCATCGAAATCCAGATACCGACGCCATCTGTTCAGCCATTGCCTACGCCGAACTCCTGCAGCAGACCACTCGTCCCGATGCTGTTGCCGCCTGCTGTGGTGCGCCAAATAAGCGGACCGAATACGTGCTCGCGCGGGCCGGCCTAGCACCGCCGCGGATCGTGATGGACGTGCGGCCCTCGGCCGAGGACCTCTGCCGTCGCGACATTGTGACCGCGTCGTTTGGCGACTCGTTTCATGATGCCTACCAGCGAATGAAGGCGGCCGACCTGCGGGCGATTCCAGTCGTAGACGATCACCGCCGGGTGGTGGGCGTGCTCTCGGTGCTCCAACTCATGGATCTCTTCTTCCACGACGAGGGTGACCCGCTCAAAATGCGGACAGTGACCACCTGCCTGCAGAAGATTCACGACGTGCTGGGTGGGAGCTTTCAGCACGTGCTTGCGCCGCAGCAGCGAGATGAACTGCTCGTGATGGTAGGGGCGATGAGCGCCGAGGGCTTTACCGACAGGATGCACAAATTTTCAGCCGAGCGGCTGGTCATCGTCTGCGGCGACCGCCCCACGATCCAACTGCCGGCGATCGAACATGGCGTGCGGTTACTGGTGATCACCGGCGGTTTCTCACTCTCCGCCGGATTGCGGGAACTGGCAGTGCTTCGTAACGTATCGGTTATTCTTAGTCCGTTCGACACGATCAATACGGCGCTGCGGATTAAGTCATCGCAGTTTATCGACCCGGTCGTCGACACAGATTTCGTGACGGTTTCTGGCAAGGCGAGCGTGGTCGAGGCGCGGGGGATCGTGGAACGGTCGTCGCAGCCGGTATTTCCCGTGGTCACCGACGACGGCGTGCTCGTCGGTCTGTCATTTAAGTCAGACCTCATCAATCCGCCAAAGCCCCGGCTTGTGCTCGTGGATCACAACGAACTTGCGCAGGCCGTGAGCGGGGCGGAGGAGTCAGAGATCGTCGAGGTGCTCGATCACCACCGGCTGGGCGGCGGTCTGAAATCGACGCAGCCGATTCGCTTTATCAACGAGCCGGTGGGCTCGACCTGCACGCTGGTCGCCCGGCAGTTTCGATCCGCTGGGATCGAGCCCCGCCCCGGCATCGCCCTCTGCATGGCCTCGGGGATCATTTCTGACACGCTCTTCCTGCGGTCTCCCACGACCACCGACACCGACCGCGAAGTGCTCGCCTGGCTCCGCGGGCTGTGTACGGTTGATCTCGACCAATACGCCCAAGAGTTCTTCGAGATCGGCTCAGCGTTGCGATCGAGCACGCCGGCGGAGGTGATCGGCGAAGACTGTAAGGAATTCATGGAGCACGGCGTGAGATTTACAATTTCGCAGATCGAGGAGACCGGCTTCGATCTCTTCTGGGAGCGGAAGGACGAACTCCGTGTGGCACTGGAGGAGTTTGCCACACGCAACCGGCTCGAATTCTCAGCGCTTTTGGTGACCGATGTCGTGAGCAACGGATCGCTGCTGCTCCTCTCGCAGGAATCAGAGGCCTGGGAGGAGATCAACTATCCGCGGCTCGATCGGAATCTTTACACGCTCAAAAACGTTGTAAGCCGGAAGAAGCAGTTGCTGCCGCTGCTATCGCAGTTGATCGCCACAGCCCGGGCCTGATGGCGAGTGGCGGGCTTACTGTCCCCCCGTGGAGGCGAGTTT
>JBAXUW010000088.1:0-12565 GCA_037129495.1 Planctomycetota bacterium
ATCAGCCCACCTTGATCTTGGGAGGCTTCGGGCCGTCTTTGCCGCCGTCTTTCTGCTTCAACTCGGGGGCCAGCACGGGTGGGAAACCGTTGAGTCGTCGCCAGATTTCATAGCCCAGCGGCACGCGATTTAAAAACACTCAGCCGATCGCCTGGTTGCCTTGCCTGAGAAACTGTGGATCGGGCCATGGATCGCCGGTCAGCCGCTCCTCCGGCTCGACGAGCACTCGAAATTTTCCAGCGCCGCCACTGGCCGCGTCGACCTGGCGAATGCGGCCGCCAAAGGTGCCGATCGCCAGTTCCGGCCAGCCGGAAAACTGCACCGCCGGCCAGCCCTCGAATTGCAGCCGCACGTGTGGCATTCGGCCGGCGCGGTCGGCATAGGCGAGCACCAGCGGCGCATCGAGGCCGTCGAGTAAAAGCTCAACCACCCGGTCGTTGGTATCCGGCACGATCGTGCAGAGGTCTTCGCCCTCCTTCACGTATTGACCACCTTGGCCGACGTTTGCCGAGATGCGGAAGACGAAGCCATCGCAGGGAGCGGTGACCAGCCGGGCTTTAAACCGCTCGATGCGGTTGTTGATGTCTTGAATCTCTCGTTCGATAGTAAAGAGATTCTGCTCGCTCTTTCGCAGGTTGCTGCGGGCCACGGCGATCGCCGAGAGGCCGGCGGCGTCGGCTTGCAGCACGAGCGCTTCCTGTGTGAGCAAGATCGCCTTGGCGCGCTGCAACTCAGCATCGGCCTTGTCGGTGTCGGTGGTGGCGCGGTCGGCCCGCATGCGGGCCTCGTCGCGGGAGAGCCGGCTCTCCAGTCCGCCGAATTGTGGATTATTAAAGAGTTCTTCAAACATGCCAAAGCGATTCTGCTCAAACGTCTGTGCCAGTTGGGCGTTGGCCCGGGCCTGCTCCGACACCTGAATCGTCTTTTGCGCCGCTTGCCCATTGGCCTCGGCCGCCTTGACTGCCGCGTCTCGCGCGGATTCCTGCGCATTGGTGGCGGCCAAAAGCTCTGCCACCTCAAGCCGGGCTGCCACAAGCCGCTCGCCAAGGAAGCCTGCTTGGGCTTCCATTCTGGCGGCAAGTTCAGGATCGTTATCTTCGATATCGACCACCGGATCGTTCATTTTCACGCGACTGCCTTCGACCACATGCCACCGGCGGATCTGACCTGAAACCCGGGCGGTGATCACCTGCATCCGCTCGACCGGGGAATACGCCAGCACTCGACCCTGCCCCTGCACTGTCTGCTGCCAAGGGACAAGAGCGAGGAAAAACGGGGAGGCGAGAAACGCCAGCAAAATGATGCGAGTAACGGTGCGGACAGCCCGGGGCGTGGCAGCGCTTTCCAGTGCTGAACGCTGCGTCGATGAGCCAATGGTCTTCCTGCTGGAGCTTTGCACATCCATTCCACCGCTCGGTCGCACTGCCTCTGGATATCGTCACGCGCCGTCACGATCACGAGCGTCCATGGGGCGTCGCGGTCGAGGATCGATTCGATGAGTTCGGGGCAATCATGGATGTCGAGACCGTCCAATAGGCCGTCGATGAGCAGCAGCCGCGGCTTGGCGGCCAAGGCCCGGGCGATCGAGAGCCGGGAAATTTCATTGGATGAAAGGGGTATGCCATCGGAGGCAAGCGGCGTGGCGACGCCCTGCGGCAGTCGGGCCACACGGTCGGCGAGGCCGACCATCTCGAGCGCACGGCGAACTTCGGCGGACGAGATGTCATCCCGGCCCACCCGGATGTTCTCGGCCACGGTATCGGCAAATGTCTCAGCTCGGCCGACGTAGGCCAGCAGCAGTCGCGTGGCGGCGCGGTCGAGCGATCGGGCGTCGATCCCGTCAAATTCAAGCAGGCCCTCTCTCGGAACTCGGAGCAGCGCCAGCATTTCAAGCAGATAGGTCTTGCCACTTCCGGAGGGACCATAAATCGCGATCCGTTCGCCGGCACGAATCTCTAGCCGCTGCGGGCTGTGGCCGTCGCGGATCACCTCTGCCACCACGGGCATGGGAGCAGGGTTGAGCGGGAGTGTCTCGCCGCCCACCGGCTCGAGTGGAAGCTCTTCGAGCACGCCGAGCTTATCAAGCGCCGCCTGCATGTCGTAGAAGATCTCAATGTATTTGCCGATTTTGGAAAGAGACGCCAAGACCAGCGTGACAATCAGCTCCCCGGCCACGAGCTGGCCAAGCGTGAGCTGGCGGTTGATGACCAGCCAGCCTCCGAGGCCGAGGAGCACAGTGCTGCCGACAGCCTCAAGTAATAGCGCAAAGAGCGTCTGCCGCCAGACCACGCGAAAATGTTGCTTGCGGGCGACCACGTAGGCGGCGGCCAACGCATCGGCCCGGTCGAGCGCGAGTGCACCGCCGCGGCCAAACCGAAATGTATGCGGGCACTTGGCGATCTCTTCCAGCCAAGCGGCCATGTCAAACTTGGCATAGCTCTCATCGATGCTGCTCCGCACGCCTCCAATTCCCAGCACGACGAGCATGAAAGCAATCATCAGGACCATTATGGCCGCAAAAGTGAGCAGGTAGGGATGGTAGAAGGCGAGCACGGCCAGCCCGACAACGGTGGTCATCAGGATGCCGATACCCTCGACGAGCAGGGTTGCGACAGATTTCTGTAACGTCGACACCTCGAAGAAGCGGTTGACAATGTCGGTGGGATTGCGACCGTCGAAGGCCTCCATCTCAGCGCGGGCGAAATGACTGGCGAAGGCATTCGCCGTTCGCACGAACAGTCGCCGCTGGAGGCATTCGGCGACGAAGGTCTGTAACGCTCGCAGCACGGCCACGACAAACAGAAACGCAAACATCACCAGCGACAGAATGACCACCGGCCACAGCAGCATGCCGAAGGCCACGGTGTTGACGAGGGCCTCGATCGATGCCGGCACAACGATGGAAAGGAGGCCGACTCCCAGGGCAAAAATCAAGAGCGTCAGCACGTCGGACCGCTCCAGCCGCAGGAGTTGGAGCAGCCGCGGCCAAGGTCGTCTGCGATGACGCGGCGAGTGGTGTCCTGGGGAGTCAGTCATAGGCGATCGATGCAATGGCTCTGCCGTAGTTTAGGTCTCGTCTCGCTGCAATCCGCAGCGGGGCTGGGCCGCGGGGAGTCGACGTCTTTGAGGTAGCCTTTTTCGCGATCCGGACAGATATCAAAAAATACAGGTGGGTGTCGATTTCACCTTGCACGTGCCGGCCGTAACAACCGATGGGAGCCGACGATGCGGGTGGCTTGAGTAGTCTCGGGGGTCTCGGCAAGTATCGCCAAGTCCAGGTAGTTACCGTTCCCCCGTGGAGGCGAGGTTTCTAACTTGCCGAAGAAGAGGACAAGATCGAAATCTTATCCCACGGAAGACAGCAAAGAGTGTTTGCCAAGCGAACATCTTAGGATTGCCCGGCTGGTGTTTATGCCCATGTCCATTCCGCCCTTGATCCTTCCGCAGCCTGATGGCCGCCGCGTCATTTTGTTTGTGGCCCGCGGCCTCGACTCCGTCGGCACCGGCCGGCAGATCGAACTTGCAGCCGCGGCCTTTCTGGCTACTGGCTGGACCGTGCATCTGGCCGTGACCACCGCGGGCGGCTCCGTTGCCGCGCGGCTCGCCCGGGTCGGTGTGGCAGTGCATCAGCTCGGAACGCGGCCTGTGATCGATGCGGCAACGGCGGCCCGTCTTGGGCAACTCGCCCGCGGTCTCAAGCTTGGTCGATCCGATGCAGTCCTCGCCTGGGGCCGATCCCAGGCCCGGCTCGCCGCGGCGGTGAGGCTGCTCATACCCACTTGCCGGCTTGTCTGTCATCTGGCCATGCAGCCCAGCGGAGCATTCACGGGACTGGCGGTCCGTCAGGCCGATCAAGTCATTGCCTCGTCGCCGGCGATCGCGGCCGCCTGTGAGCGGCTGGGCGTGGCGGCTACAAAGATCGTGACGATTTCACCGGCGGCCGATGCGGCGGCCCCAACGGGGATCTCCCGCGCGGATCTGGCGGCCCGTCTGGGCCTCGACTCCGACAAGCTCTGGACGCTTTGTGTGGCGCCGCTGGTGGCGGAAGCGCGGCTGGAACGGCTCCTCTGGGCGGTCGAGCAGCTGGGGGCCGTGCATCAGCGACTCGAGCATGTGCTTGTCGGCGCCGGTCCGCTGCGAAACCGCATCCTGCGGCGGGCGCGTGTGCAGGAGCTGACCGAACGGCTCCATCTTTTTCCACAGCTCGACTGCCTTCCCGATCTGCTCCGTGAGGCCCGACTTGTCTGGCAGTCGGGCAACGTGGCCTGCGGCGGCGCGATCCTCGACGGCATGGCGGCTGGGATCCCAGCAGTGGCCGTCACGAGTGATGCTGTGCAGCAGTTGATCGTCGATGGCGAGACTGGCAGGATCGTTTTACCCGAGCCTGAGAGCGAGCTTCCGCGACGGGCGTTCGGCATCATCGAGGATGACTTGCTCACCGCACAGTATGCCGCTGCGGCCAAGATTCGGGCAGCTCAGACATTTCCCGCCGACCAACTGATGGCCGCGATTGTCGATGCGGTGGGGCGAGTTGATTGAATCGCGAGCACACATGGGGACATGACAAGTTGGAAAACTTATCCCACGTGGGGAGCAGGACAAGCTTTAAAAACGAGTCACCACGAGAGGGTCTTGCCCGTGGGCAGGGCGCGCAGTTCACCATCTTCGGCGACGAGGATGCCGCCCTTGAAGACCTGCGCCGGCATGGCAAACATCCGGGAGAGATCAGCATCGGTACGGTAGATCGTGATGTCGGCATCTGCCCCGACGCCCAGGTGCCCCTTCTGTGGCAGGCCGGCAATTCTCGCGGGGGCCGCCCGCGTGATGATGCAGAGCTCTTGCAGCGTGTATTCCCGCGTGATGCCTGCCAGTGGGCTCCGCTTCCGCACCGCCGGATGGAGCCGCGCAAAGGCCTCGCGGCGGAAGGCGGCATCGCCGAGCAGCCGCATCAGCTGCGGATAGGCGGTGAAGTGAGCTCCGTTGGGATGATCAGTCGAGAGCACGATCCGCCAGGGGTCGGCGGCTGTTAAGAACCATTCGAGGCCAATCGCCCACTGCCAGGCATGGATCAGGCTCTTCTCACGATAGCTGATCGGGAGCACACCACAGCCCCCTTCGAGATGCAGATCGTGCGACATCCACGGCACGCCGGTGGCATGGGCCAGATGCTCGGCGGCGGCTGAGTCGCCTGTCATCGCCACCGTGTCGCCAAACAGGATCTGCCCAACGTCGAGGGTGAGTTCGGGATGCGTGTTGAAATGGTCTACCAGCGGGGCGACGCCCGAGCCGAAGGTGTCTGCGTCGAGATCACCGCCGGTATAGCTATGGAACTGCACGTGGGCGAGATGGGCCGGAATCCCATCGAACGTCCGCATTGTTTCCTGGAGGGTCCGCCAGTTGCCGGGCAGGCCGAGGTTGGCGGTGTGGACATGAAGCGGGTGCGGCAAGCGAAGCGCCTGCACCGCCCGGGCCAGCCGTTCCAGAAGCGTTCGGCCGGTGAGCGACATGCCCGGCAGCGGCGTGTCGAGATCGCGGTGGTCGCCCCGGCGACCATGCTTCCAGAACGCCGGGCCGCCTGGGTTAGCCACCTTCACCGCCCAGCCAGCGCCAGCCCGCACCGCCTCGGCGATGAGTCGCTTGACCGCATCGTGATCATCGCGGTCGAGCGCGACGAGCACATCAGCATCGTCGGCCGCCAGCAGATAGATACCCTTGTCGAGGATCGGCAGATCGGCCAGCTCCAGGTGCGCGATGCCAGCGGCGGCGGTGGCGATCGCCGCGTCGAACACGGTCGTGTAGCCGAGCGCGGCGTAGAGAGCGCCGGTCGAGTGGATCGTGGGCACGGCCGGAGGAGAACGGCGGGCCAGGTGTGGGCTGATGCGGCGGCCGGCATTCACCTTCGGGCCGGCGACGTGGCTGTGCAGGTCGACACCGCCGGGCATCACAAACCGGCCGGTGGCATCGATCCGCGTGAAGCCGCTAGCATCGCTCGGCCGGGCGATGATCCGCCCAGCCTCGACCCAAATATCATCGACGACGCCATCGCGGCCGTGGGCGGGATCGTGGATCGTGCCACCGACGAGGACAAACCGGTGGGGTGGGGGAGTGGCGGCGGCGCCTCTGGAGCTGGCAAGACTGATCATGGTCGGCCTCTGACTGCGGTGGCCGAGGGCGACTGCTGCACGGCGGTCGTGAGCTTCACAAGCAGTTCACGAAGCAGCGGCGTTGTGGAATCGCGAGCTACCGTGAGCACCACGCGGCAGCCGTCCTCGCGGAGCATCGTGCCTGGAGTGGCAAGCAACTGACTGGCCGAGCGGAGCTGGACGACGTGGCTGCCGGCGGGGGGCACGGGCTGAGGCTGGTCGCAGATTCGCACCACAGAAAGGGCGGGGCCGCGGGCCATGATCGCGGCTTCGATCAGCGGAGAGAGTCTCCCCACGGCCACCACTGCATCGACCTCTCCCCACTTGATCAGTCGCCTGGCATCGGCCTCACCCGGCAGAAACAGGCCGCCTGAACGATCAGCGCGGGCGATCGCGCCGGCGGCGGCATACCGCCAGGTGCAGACGGCCGCCGCGCCGGCCCCATTGCCGCCGCCCGCCGCGGTGCCGGCCCCGAGTAAAATCTGAAACGCCGGCTTGAGATGCGCGATCGTGCGGACCAGATGAACAATGCTCCAGTCCTCGAGGCCGACTGGATCAGCGGCATTGCTCGACACGATCGCCACGCAGTCGGCGGCCCCGATGGCAGTCTGGAGCGCTGTGCATGTGGCAGCGAAGCCTGTGTCTAAGAGCGGTAACGTGTCGGCAAGTTCCCGGCCGGCGACCAATACCTGCAGGCAGCGGGCGGCCTCGACGGCGAGGTCGCTGGCGAGTGGTAGCTGGGAAAATTCTCGGCCGAGGGGTAGGGCTGGGCCGCTCCCAAGCGCGATGCAGACGCGAGGCTTACCGCTGGCGAGCGGCGGCGCGATAAATCGTTCGACAAACCGGGGATGCGAGGCCGTCGGATCAGAGCACCAGAAGATGACGAGATCCGCCCGGTCGCGGAGTTCGTCCCAGGCGGCGGTTACCCCGCCGGCCCGAGCGATCGTCGGTCCGGCGGCCTGGGCCGATTCGGGAAGGCCGGCATCGATTGCGGCGCCGAGTGATTCGGCCAGATCACAGGCCGCCGTGACGGCTTCGAGTGTGGCGTCGGCCAGGCCTGTAATAAGGACGCGGCGGGCGGCGATGAGGTCGGCCGCCGCCCGATCAATCGCGGCCTGGAGACCTGCAGGTTTACCGTTTATCCAGGCTTCGCTGCCAGCGGCAAAGGCCGCGGCAGCCGCGTCGAAAGCGGCTTTCCCGAAACTGCAGGCGGAATGTGCACCGGCAGGCTCAAGCTTAATGTCTTCGCAGAGCAGCGGGCAGGCGGTGCACGTGCACTGCGATTTGCTCGTGCCGATGGATGCCTGCTGCGTCACGACTTGGGCAGCACCCAGATGTTGCGGTAGCGGACCGGATTGCCATGGTTCTGCAGATGGAGTGGACCGACCGGGCCCTCCTGCTTCTGCGGGCCGCCGGGGGTGAGCGTGGGCACCTCAACGTTGTCGTGAATGACCGTTCCGTTGTGCCGCACGGTCATGCGAGCGTTGGTCACCTTCTTCTCCCCCGCAAACTTTGCCGCGGTGAAGTTAATGTCGTAGGTCTGCCAGGTCAGCGGCGGCAGGCACATGTTTACAAACGGGGCAGCGGCCTTGTAGATACCGCCGCACTCGTTGTCTTTGCCCTCCAAGCCGAAGCTATCGAGCATTTGCGTTTCATAGCAGCCCTGGACGTAGGCACCGCTATTACCCCGACCCTGGCCGCGATCCTTCGGCTGGTAGGGGAGGCGAAACTCGATGTGCCAGATCGCATCGCCGAAGCTGTCTTTCGTCGTCACTCCTTCCATCAGCAGGCCGTCGTCAGCCACGCGGCCGTCGAGGAGCTTCGAGGTGTCGGCATGGTCTTGATCGCGGCCGTCGTAGATCACGATTGCGCCGGTGGGCGGCTGCTCTCCAAGGGTCGCGCTGGTGCGGCTTACCTTGGGAAGCCTGCCAAGTTCTTGGCCTGCATCGGAGAAGACGACGATTCGGCCGTGCTCGATCTGGCCCTTGCGGGCGATCCCGCCTCCGTCGAGAGCCTCGAGCTTTACCACTGCGGCAGAGCCTTCTCCCTCGCGGGTGCCCTTCCCGGTGATCTTCGCAGGCGGTGTCCAGCCGTCGCCTGGCAGTCCGCCCGGATAGGCGACGATATCAAACTTCCCGTCGCCCAGCGCGATCACCTGCACGCCAAAGGGCAGAGGCTGGCCATCATGGTTGATCGTGCCGGCGTATTCGCCCTGAAAGGGGAAATCGGCATCTACCGTCGCGGGATCGGCGTAGGCGGGATTACCGGTGGGGGCCGCCGCTGCCATCGGCAGCATGGGCAGGAAGATAGCACTCAGCACAACGAACGACACGGCGAAACGAAAGAGAGAAGGCATTCACGAACTCCTTGGGGAAGTCCAGATTATGCACTAAAGCCACCGGCGCGGCCACTCATACAAGCCCAGTGAGCGGGCCGTCGCCGCAGTAGTCGGGGTTGCCAAACCGCAGGAGATCCGTGTGGCCCATGGCATGGGCGATCGCAAGATGCAGCCGGTTGTGTGGCACACCGCCCACGTCGAGAGCCCGGCCCATCGTGAAGCCGAGGCCGTTGCCCACCATCACCCAGGGAATGTCGTCGAGCGAGTGGGAGTTGCCCTCGCCGAGTTCGTTTGTCCAGAGAATCGTCGTGTGATCGAGCATGGATCCCTGGCCACCCGGCTCGGGCGTTTCTGCGAGTCGCTTGGCGAGGTGGGCGACTTCGCCCGCATACCAGGCGCCGATCCTCGTGAGTTTTTCCTGGGCGGCCTCGTTTGAATTGGGCTCGTGCGAGAGGTCGTGCTGGCCCTCCTCAACGCCGATCCACTTCATGTGTGGCTGGCCCACCGAATTGGTGTATTGCAGAGTCGCGATCCGCGTGAAGTCGGCGGCGAGCGAAGCGACAACGAGATCGATCTGCATCCGGCTGATTTTTGGCATCTGATCATTCTGCTCGATGATGCCCTGCTCGAGCACCGGTACGTCATGCGACACGGTCGCATGGTGGGTTGATAGCTCCTTTTCAAACTCGCGAACCAGTGCCGTGTGCTCCTCGAGAATCCGGCGATCCTCGGCCGGCAGCGCCGTGGCCACCGTGGCAAGATCCTGATGGAGTTCGTCGAGCACGCTCTGCATGCTCTCACGATCCTTGAGTTGCCCGTAGAGCCTGTGGAACATCTGGTAGGGATCGTCGATCGGCGCGACCGGCTTGCCGGGGCCGGTGTAGACCATCCGTGTCCAGGTATCGGATCTGTTTGGCACCAGCACGCCGAATTCGAGTGAGCCGAAACGCGTCGCCGTTTCCGGTCGACGCTGCAGAAACGCTTTGATCTCCTGGTCGATGGAGAGGCCGCTGGACCAGCCGGCCGGCGTACCGCCGCCCCCCTGGATGTTGCCGGGGAAGAGTTCGATTCCGGTGAGCAGACAGCCCATGCCCCGCATGTGGCGATCGCCATCCCCCTGCACCTTGTCGTGGATGCCCTTGAGCATGAGCAGCCGGTCGCGAAACGGCTCAAGGGCCTTGAGAATCGGGGGCAGTTCCACTGGCCGCACGACTGGTGGCAGCGTGGTGAACGGCCCGGCCTCGGTCGGCCAGAAGTTTTTCTTCACAACGCCGTCGGGGCTGAAGACGATCACCAGTCGCTGCTTGGGCGCGGCGGCCCCGGCCATCGCGAGACTCGGCAGGTTGCCGAGGAAGGGAAGGACGGCTGAGCCGACGCCAAGCCGACGGAGCAGGTCGCGACGCGTGATCATGGGGTGGGAACCGGAGGGGCCAGGGGGGCAGAAGCGGCCGCAGCGGCTGGTGGCGGGAACGCCGCTTCGGTCATGATATCGACCATCAGGCAACGGATATCGCAGTTGTTTGTCACGAATGAACTCCGCAGCGATTCGAGCAGGTCGGGGCCCCAGGCCCGGGCGGGCTGCTTTGTCAGGGCATGGAAGAGATTTTGCACGAAGGCCTCCTGGGCATCGCGGCTGCCGGCGATCGTGGCCGCCAGTTCGCGGGCGCCGCGAAACGTTGACTTCTCGCCCTGGCGGGGCAGGTAGGCGCCGGAGGCGTCGATCGGCTTTTCTCCAGCGGGCCGTTGCTCCACAGTGCGATACCGGCCGACTGCGTCAAACTCCTCCAGCGAGAAGCCGAGTGGATTGATCATCGTGTGGCAGGTCTGGCAGGCGACCGAACTGGTCTGGAGCGCCACACGCTGGCGTGTGGTGAGATCGGGATGCAGGTTGGGCGATAGCGGGGCGACCGCCTCCTGCGGAGGCTTGAGCACGTTGCCCATCACACTGCGGGCCAGAAACACACCGCGGTGGATGGGCGAGGTGGCGCCGGCATAGGAGAGCACGCTGGCCATGTAGGGATGCGAGAGCACACCGGCGCGGCGGCCGTCGTCGAGACGAACGCGACGAAACGACGCATCTGCCGGCAGCTTCACGCCGTAGAACGGACCGAGCCGGCCGTTGAGATAGACCTCGTCGTCGGTGAACAGATGGCGGAAGTCGCCGCCGCCACTGGCCCGCCCCCAGACAACGTCGTCCAGGAAGAGATCCAGGCTCGTCCGCAGGTCGGCGGCGATCTCGGGGGAGAATTCCGAGTAGCGGGTCTTGTCCTTCACGATCTCGGGACCGTGGTCGATGCGGAGCCAGCTGAAGAGAAAGTCGTGGAGCTTCGCCCGGGTGCGGCGATCGTTCACCATCCGCTCGGCCTGGGCCCGCACCTGCGCCGGAGTGGTCAGTTCGTCGGCGGCGGCGGCGGTCCAAAGCGGCTGATCGGGCATTGAGTCCCAGCAGCCGAACGAGAGCCGAGCCGCCGTCGCGAAGCTGTCTTCCACAGCCGGCGACGCGGCTGCCCCACTTCCTGCAGCCGGTGGCACGGCTATCGCACTCAGCAGAAATCGCGGTGATTCCAGGATCAGCAGCAGCGACCGCTTGAGTCCCGTGTCGAGATCGGGGGCGTCGGCAAAAGGCCTGTCGACCACGAGTGTCTGCAGATTATCGGTGAGTGGCCGACGGAAGGCGTGCTCTGCAAACGTCTTCGCGAACTGCTTGAGCTTATCGGCCCGGTCGGGGCTATCGCGCTTTGTGTTGGCTAGGTGTTCGATGTGATCAACGGCGTAGTCTGCCATCTCGACGCTCGCTGCGGTCGCTGCCGCGAACCACTCCTTCGACATGCTCGTGCCCCGTTCGTAGCCGATCGACTTGTCGTCGGGTGGAAACGGAGTCTTCAGGACGAACACCGCTGGGCTGTCGGGCGGGATCAGCACCCGCTCGGGTACCGGTTCGAGCGTGCCGTGCGGCGGCTTCCAGAGCAGCTCGATCGAGGCACGCGACGGATATTCGTGCTTCTTACGATCAACGCCCTGATTCGCCTTCGAAAAGTCCAGCCGGAGCGGATAGGCGCGGCCGCTGAGCAGCGGAATGCGGGCCCGATATTCCGTGTTGTTACCCGACTTCACAGAGGCATCGATGAGCAGCGGTTCGTACCAGGCCGTATTGACCGCGAGCTTCACCGCATGCTCCGTGCGAACGACAAATTCGTAGACACCCGTCTCGGGCGGCACGATCGATCCCTGCCAGCGGATGGCGAAGCGATTGGGCTCAAAGCGTTCTGGGTCGGGGCCCTCCACGCCAAAATCAAAGTCGACCTGCGGGTCGATCTGTTCGTAGACGAGCCCCGTGTTGCGATCAAAGTTACGGGACCGGAAATACTCCGCCCGCAGGCCGCGACGGTTGTCGATACCGGGGCCAGAGCCGCGGAAGATGGCAAAGAGATCGGCGGCAGTGTTTTGATACTGGCGAACCGTGAGCCGGGAGAGTTCGACGCGGGCCGGGCGGTTGCGATCGCGGGCCACGGCGGAATAAAACGCCCCGTGGATGTATTCGGCAACCTGCCGGGCCTGCTCGGCGCTCACGAGTGCGGGGTTATCCTCGGGCATTGCCTCGTCGATGTAGGCGGCGAGTTGGTTGACTGAGCGGTCGCCGACAAGCGGATCGGGCACGGCACCAGTACCGACGCCGTTCTCGCCGTGGCAGCGGCCGCAGTGCTCACGGTAGACGGCCAGACCGGCGTGTTCTTCGGCGGCGACCGGCAACGCCGAAAGTCCGACGCAGGCGGCCAAGACAATCGCCCGCAATGTCTTCCAAGTGCCGTGCATAGGGAGCAGCTGTCGGTGGGGGAAACGCGGGCGTGTGGCCAGAAAAGGCTCGTTGAATTGTATCCCGCCGGCCGCGGGCTGCAAAAGTCAGATCGCCGGCGAACTCGGGGGGGTGCGGTGCCCCACTGGATGGCAAAAATGAGTTGGACAAGCTCTAAAACTTATCCCACGAACGGGGAAGCTGAGCCGAACCGGCTGCGTGAGAGTCCATCATCCGTCGGAGAGCGAATCCCAGCTCACCTGCACGGGCACTGGGCCATGACCGGCATCG
>JBAXUW010000089.1:0-12563 GCA_037129495.1 Planctomycetota bacterium
TTGGCAGCGCTCGCAAGGTGGAGGAGGGGGGCTCGCTGACGATCATCGCCACGGCACTGGTCGACACCGGCAGCAAGATGGACGACGTGATCTTCGAGGAGTTTAAGGGCACCGGCAACAACGAGATCGTGCTCGATCGGCGGCTGGTCGACAAGCGGATCTATCCGACCATCGACATCAACCGGTCCGGCACCCGCCGCGAGGAGATGCTGATGGAGCCCGATGAGTATCGCCGCACCTGTGTGCTGCGGAGAGTGCTCTGCGAAATGAATCCCGCCGACGCCATGGAACTGCTCGTCAACCGTCTCGGAAAGACGAAGTCAAACAGCGAGTTCCTCATGAGCCTCAAGTCGTAAACCTCCAGACACGTATGACAAGCATGACACTTATGACAGGCATGACAAACATGACCAGCATGGGCACCCATTCATGAGCCAAGGGGCCAACGTCTTTGAGGGCCGGGCCGACAGCCTGCCGCCCACCCTGCAGGTGGCGGTGGTGGTCTCGCGTTACAACGAGTCGATCACCAAGCGACTCCTCGATGCCGCAGTGGCCACATTCACCACGGCAGGCCTGCCCGCTGCCCAGATCGACGTCGCCTGGGTGCCGGGAGCCTTTGAGTTGCCTTGTATCGCCGACCAGCTGGCCGCCAGCGGCCGCTATGCCGCGGTGCTCTGCCTGGGCGCGATCATCCGCGGCGAGACAACGCACGATCAGCACATCGCCCGCGCCGTCAGCACCGGCATCGAAGTGATCGCCCGCGAGTGGGGCCTGCCTGTCTTGTTTGGCGTGCTCACCTGCGACACCCTCGCGCAGGCACTGGCGCGGGCCGGTGGCGACGCCGCCAGTGGCTACATTGGCAACAAGGGCGCGGAGTGTGCGTCGGCCGCCATCGAGATGATCGCGCTCATCGCGTCACTGCCCGACCGGGACCCTTCCTGATTGCCCCCTTCGTCCGCGGCCGCACGGGTCGCCTCCCCCCTTTATTCCATCCATGCCCAGTCGCAGCCGCGCCCGCGAGGTCGCCCTTCAGTCGCTCTACCAACTCGAGGCCAATCCCGGCGCCGAACATCTTGAACGGTTTCTCGCCGGCCGGCTCCGCGCTGCCCCGCTGATCGATTTTGCCCGACTGCTCATCGAGGGCGTGCAGGCCGAGCAGACCGCGATCGATGCGGAACTCGACTCCCGGGCCGTCAACTGGCGGGTGTCGCGAATGGCAGCCACCGACCGCGCGATCCTGCGGCTGGCGGTCTTCGAACTCTTGCATACCGATGTCCCTGGGCCGGTGGCGGTAAACGAGGCAATCGAACTGGCCCGCCGCTATGGCACCGATGCCTCGCCGAAGTTTGTCGCGGGCATTCTGGGTCGGGTGCTTGCCGAACGTGACGGTCTTCCCGGCGGCGGTGCCGACCAGCCGGGGCCGTCTCACACGCCGGCCGCCACCTAAAGAGGAACCCCGCTTCATGGCACTCTTTCGTTTTGGCCAGCAGTCGCCGACCAACGCTCCCAGAGACGTAGCTGAAACCCCGGCAGCCCAAGGCACGGCACATCCAGATCCGGTGGCAGAGCCTGCGGCCGGCCGATCCGGCGGGGGCCTGCTCGACCGACTGCGGGCCGGCCTCGCCAAGACCGCGCGGGTGCTCAATACCGACGTTCGCGACCTCTTCAAGCGGGAAGGCCGGCTCGTCGACGAAGACTTCCTGGAGGAGCTTCGCGCCACGCTGATCCGCACCGACATGGGCCCGGCAGCGGCCGAGGCGATCGTGGTCGACGTCCGGGAGCGACTGCGGGCCCGCGTGGTCGACCCGGCGGTCGTTGTCGACTCGATCCGCAGACAGTTGCTTCTACGGCTGGAGCAGACCGGGGCGGCGGTAGCCACGGCCACGACCGGACCCACGGTGATTCTCGTCACGGGAGTGAACGGCTCAGGGAAGACAACCTCAATCGCGAAGCTCGCGCGGCTCTTTACTCGGGATGGCAAACGCGTGGTCCTCGGGGCAGGGGACACGTTTCGAGCGGCGGCTGTTGAACAACTCACCACCTGGGCTGGCCGGCTCGGCGCCGAGATTGTCCGCGGCGAGTCAGGCTGCGATCCGGCGAGCGTGGCCCATCGGGCGGTGGCCCGGGCGGTCGAGGGCGGCTTTGATGTCTGCATCATCGACACGGCGGGCCGGCTGCAGACGCAGTCAAACCTCATGCAAGAGCTGGCCAAGATCCGCCGCGTGATCGCCAAGCAGATTCCTGACGCGCCGCACGAGGTCTTGCTTGTGATCGACGCCACGGCCGGTCAAAACGCCCTTTCGCAGGCCAAAGGCTTCAGAGAGGCTGCCGGCTGCACCGGCATTGTGTTAGCCAAGCTCGACGGCTCAGCCCGGGGGGGCGTGATCGTGCCGGTGACGGAGCAGTTTGGCCTGCCGGTGAAGTTTGTGGGTCTGGGTGAGACGGCCGACGATCTCGAAGCCTTCGACCCCCACCGGTTTGTGCAGGCCCTGCTCGAAGGCGCTCTCGAAACCACTGGCTGACGTAAAAAATCTGCTGGTCCTCTGCCCCTGTGGAGGTGAGTTTTTAAAGCTTGCCGGTCCCCTCTCTTCAGGGGAGGCGAGTTTTCCAACTTGCCGGTCCTCTTTGTGTCTTCAAGGGCCTCCCCGTTCCCCAGCCCGTAAGGCTTACCGGGCCGGGCTATCGGTCACAGAAACCTTGCGGGCTCGTAACGCGCGCCCCATTTTCTCGGCTCACGATGTCGAAGGCAGATTGAGCAGTGGGGGAATAGGTGTCCGTAGCGGAGGACGTGGCGCTTGTGGCCTCCCATTTTTTTAGAACCACCGTTTCACTTCGTGCAAACCACTTTTTTGACTCAAGGAGTCAGAGAGATCATGCGATTCACCAGATTCAAACTTCCGCTGTGGGTGGCTGCCGGTCTGTTGACCGCCAATACCGCCCTCGCTCAAGCGCCAGTCATCCCCAATGTGCCGCAAGAAGATGCCTATCAGATGCGGGCCCTGCCTCCGGCGGAAGCCGCGGCAGACCTTGAGGAGGGGCCGAACCGCTACCTCGAGACCGAGTTCCTCAAAGAGCGCGGTATCGCGACGTATGGCTGGGTGGATGTCGGCATCGGCGGCAACGGCTGGGGAAGCTCGTTCAACGGTCCGATCACGTTCAACGACCGCAACTGGCAGGCTCAGATGAACCAGCTTTATCTCGTCAACGAAAAGGTGCTCGACACCGAAGACGGCGGCTGGGACTGGGGCGGTCGAGTCGACCTCCTCTACGGTACGGACTACATCTATACGACGGCCCGCGGCCTCGACGGGAATCTGAACAATCAGACGCTGGCGGCCCAGCCGTCGTGGGGCAACCGTTATTACGGTCTGGCGATGCCGCAGCTCTATGCTGAGGCAGGCTACGGCGACCACGCTGTCAAGGTCGGCCACTTCTACACGATTATTGGCTATGAAGTCGTGCCGGCCATCGGCAACTTCTTCTACACCCATGCCTACACGATGCAATACGGCGAGCCGTTTACTCATACCGGCGTCCTCGACACCTGGAAGGCCAACGACCAGACGACGATTTATGCCGGTATCACCAACGGCTGGGACAACTACAGCGATCCGATCAACTCGCTCGGCGCAGTCTCCAACCCAGGCTATCCGGGGGCGAACAGCAATGCTGCCTTCCTCGGTGGCATGACGCTGAAGAGCTCAGATGAATCGCAGGCCCTCACCATCGCCGCATCGAGTGGCAACGAGGTTGCGAATTTTGCGTCGAACGCTGTCGGCAATCGGTCGGTCTTCAGCACGGTCTACACCAACGAGATCAACGACAAGGTCACGTATGTGTTCCAGAATGACAACGGCTGGCAGTTCAACGCCGGCACGCCAGACACGATGAATGCCGGCCAGCCGGGCACGGCCCAGTGGTATGGCATCAATCAGTATCTCTTCTACAACTTCAGCGAGACGCTCGTCGGTGGCATGCGGTTTGAGTGGTTCCGTGATAACAACGGCTACCGCGTCTACTCAGGGTACCGCAACGCCCTCTTCGGCGTCCCGGCTTCTGCGACTGGGTTCCAAGGTAACTTCTGGGAGATGTCGTATGGCCTCAACTGGAAGCCCAGCAAGAACTGGATCATCCGGCCGGAACTGCGATATGACTGGTACTCGCCTGACGACATGACGTCGAAGACTCTGCCCTACGGCTCGAACTTCGATAAGTACGGCCAGGTCTACGGCGGCTGCGACGCCATCTGGCAGTTTTAGTCTCACCGCGGCAGGGCCGCAAAAAAGCTAGGCAAAGCCCGCCGGACTCCGGCGGGCTTTGCTGCTTTCTAGGGCAAAGACCGGCCCGACGGCCGCCTCGAGCCGGTTCGGCCCCATCAGGGTGGTCATAAAAACGTGCCCTAAGTCCAACAAAACCGTCGCAACAGGGCATCTTTAGTGGTCTGCGCAGTTTGGTGAATCTGCGCTGTTGTACGGTTTTTTACGGTGCCGCTAGGGTTAACGCCTGGATCTAAGTGAATTCTCTGGATCTTCCAGCAACGAAACCTCTTGGAAGCGACTTCTTCTGCCCGATGACAGAAGGGATCGTTTCCAGGGAGCAAATCCATGATCAGTGTTCGCAACGCATTCCGCTTGAGTCCTTGGGCAGCCGTTCTGCTGGCGGCAGCGCTCGGCTGCGGCTCGGCGACGGCGTCTGATCGCTGGCTCACCAGCTACGAGGCCGCCATGGAGGCCGCCCAGAAACTCAACCAGCCCGTCCTGACAATTTTTACCGGGAGCGACTGGTGCCCCCACTGCCGGACGCTCGAAGATAATGTACTGGCCAGCGAGACCTTCCTTGATTGGGCCGACGGCAAGGTCGTGCTCTTGATGATCGACCTGCCCCAACACGGTATTTCGCAGGCGGTCCGATCCGAACGGTCGCAGGTCTGCATTCAATATGCAATCCGCACGTTTCCCAGCGCCCTGCTGATTGGGCCCGACGGCGAGAAACTGGCCCTGCAGACCGGCTATGCGGGCCAGTCTCCAGCCACCTGGATTGCCCAATTTGCCAGTCATCTGCCGGCCAAGGCCGTTGCCGATGCCGGTACCGCGGAGTCTCAAGTGTTGCCCTCGCTCGACCAGGCAGTGAAAACCGCAAAAACATCCCAGCGGCCGGTTTTGCTGCTGGTATCCAAGTCGGGCAGCGTGAGCGCGTCGTCGCGGCTGGCAACGCTCGTTGAAGACCCTGAATTCCAGGCTTTTGCCCACGATCACTTTGTTGTGGCGACTGCTCCGGCCAACGAAACCGACGGTTCGCAGGCCGATCAAAACCTTGAAAATCTGCTCGGCGGAGTCGAACTCGGCCCCGATGCGGTGGAGTTAATCATTACAGATGACGGCCAGACCCCGCTTTTCAGCCAGTCGGCCGCCCAGCCGCCGCAGCGGATCGTGAACGGTCTGCGGAGGTTTCTGATGGCCCGGCAGGCGGCCCGGAACATAAGCCCGCGGCGGTAAATAGCCGGTGGCCGTGCCACTTGGACGCCCTGCGGCCCGACTATGCCCATCGATTCACTGGCCGAGGCGGGGCTTGAACCCGCACGGAGATCACTCTCCACGGGATTTTAAGTCCCGTGCGTCTGCCAGTTTCGCCACTCGGCCGTCAGCCCTTCCCGGCATGGCCCGCTGATTACGGCGGACCGATGGAAGCGGCCTGGGGAATCGTATCGTGAACCACACAGCCGCTGCAAATCGCTCTCTTCCATGCCGGCCAGTCCGCACCGTTTATAATCCTGTTTCCAATTCCCTCTCCCCCCGCGAAGGACAGCTCCTTGAATCCGCCTGAGCCCGCCGCCGCCCTCCTGCCAGGCATCGACGGCTTCCTCGGCTCGCGGGCGTCGCTTGGCATGGATTTGGTGCTCGTGGGGCTGATCGCCCTGCTGCCCATCCTGGCCTATAGCATCCACTTGGTCCGCAATCGACGGGACTTTGCGACCCACAAGCGGCTGCAGATCTTCATCGCGGGGGCGCTCTTAGCGGTGATCGTGTGCTTCGAGATCGACGTTCGGCTGATCAGCGACTGGAAGGTCCGGGCCGCCCCGAGCCCCTGGTGGCCGACAGGGGTGCTCGCGGCGCTGGGTATCCATCTGATCTTCGCGATCTCGACCCTCGTGCTCTGGGTCTGGGTGATCTGGGAGGCATTTCAACGGTTTCCCGTGCCGCCGCAGCCGGGTAGCCACGGCGCCCGGCACCGGCCCATGGCCCGGATCGCCGCCATCGATCTCGGGCTGACCGCCGTGACCGGCACGATCTTCTACTGGCTGGCCTTCGTGGCGAGCCGCTGACTGGAGTTCACCGATCCCATCCAGCGACAGATCCCAATGCCGCCGAAGTAGAGCAGGCAGAGCGGGATCGCCAGAAACAGCAGGCTATAGGGATCCGCGGGCGTGAGGATGGCCGACACCACAAAGATCACGATCACTGCGATCCGCCACTGGGTGGCGTAGGTCTCTGCGTCGAAGATACCGATTCGTTCGAGAAACAGCATCACGAGTGGGAGCTGGAATCCCAGGCCGAAGCCAATCGGCAGGATCAGCACGAATCCCAGCCACTCGCTGATCCGCGGGTCGGGATCGAGGCCGAGCCACTCGTTGAATGCGAGCAGATAGTCGAGTACGAAATCAAAGACAAAGAAAAAGGCCAGCGACACACCGGCCAGAAAGAGACCGATGCTGATCGGGAGAAAGAGCCAGACCCAGCGCTTTTCGTGCGGATAGAGACCCGCCGCCACGAATGTCCAGAGCTGAAAGAAGATCCAGGGGCTCGCCAGCACCACGCCCGAAAGCAGCGCCGCCTTGACGTAGATGCCAAAGGCCTCCTGCGCGCTCAATGTGGTGATGCTCACCCGCTGGTCGCGGGCCAGCGGCTGCCAAAGGAGCATCGGCACGAGGCCATCGACCGCAAAGTCTAGAGCTTGGCTCTCGGTTGGGTTCTCGGCTGGGCTCATCACCGTGCCGCCGGCGGGAGGGCTCACCACCGGGCCGGCGGCTGGCTCAAGCACCCGCCGCAGCCGGTCGGGATGAACCTCCCGCAGCTCAAACGACATCCCATGCTTCTCGACCGCGTCGACAATCTCTGTTCGTGAGTAGGGCAGGGGAGGGCCGCCGGCCTGCCGCGGCTGCCAGTGATCGAAGGTCTCAATCGCCCGTTCACTGTAATACTTTCCCAAGGCCCGCCGCAGCGGCTCCTCGATCAGGTGGACGACGGGCCGGGCCACTAGAAACCCCACCAGCACAGCCAGCGTCAGCCCGAGTGATGCCCGGATCAGGCAGACCCGCAACTCCTCCAGATGCTCGCCGAATGTCATCGTCGAGCTTTGAAACAGGTCCTCGTCCGAAGGTCGCGGCATGGGGGCGTGTGTGAAGCTTTGAGGGAATGGAAAGCGGGGGTCATGTCTGGGTCGAATGCGGCCGGCAGCCGCCGCACGACCCTCGACTCTACTCAAAAACAGGGGAGCCCGCTGGGAGCAAACGGGCCACTACGCCCCGTATTTTCCAAACCGCAGCGAGTGGGCCATCGCCAGCAGCATGAGATGCTTGGCCGGAAACTGGCCAAAGCCGCCCCGCAGACAGTCCCGCTCGGAAAACTTGTCGAGCCCGTCGGGCCGGCAGGTGTCGGCCACAAGGAGCGTCGGCACAGGATGCCAACTGTGGCCTTTGAGCTTGCTCGGCGTGGAATGGTCGCCGGTCACGATCAACACGTCGGGCCCGAGCTTCTCAATCCTGGGCATGGCCCGGTCAAGCTCCTCGATCCGCTTCACCTTCTGCTGGAAGTCGCCGTCCTCGCCGGTGGAGTCGGTGTATTTAAAGTGCAGGAAGAAGAAGTCGTAGTCGTTCCAGCATTTCGCCAGTTCGTCGATCTGCTCGTCGAGCGTCTGGGCCTTGCCCACGAGCGTCATGCCGACGAGTTGGGCGAGCCCCTTATACATTGGGTAGACCGCAATCGCCGCGGCGCGAAGGCCGTAGAGTTCGAGGTAGGAGGGCAGTTGCGGCTTGGCCGCAAATCCTCGTAGGACCATGCCATTCGCCTTCTTCTCGTCAGCGAGGATCGCGCAGGCCTGCCGCACAAACTCCTTGGCAACCTCGGCGGTCCGCCGGGCCGCTGGCGTGAGCGGAGTGGGATCCAGCGGCACCACACCGACGGCCTGCGGGTCGGTGTCCGCTACCGCGCCGTCGAGGCCCTCGCCGCGGAAGACCACCACAAAGCGGTGTTCCTTGACCGGCCGCACAAACGTCTCCACGCCAGGAATCTTGACTGACTGCAGTCGCTCTACGACCTTAAAACTCTCCTCCGACGGAATCCGGCCGGCGCGGCGGTCGCTGATCAGCCCAGCCGAATCGAGCGTGCAGAAGTTGCCCCGGGCGGCTACGTCGTGAGGGCCGAGTTCAAAGCCGATGCCGGTGGCCTCAAGCGCCCCGCGGCCGATCTTGAAGGCGAGGGGGTCGTAGCCGAAGAGGCCCAGGTGACCGGGACCGGAGCCGGGCGTGATGCCCGGAAGCACCGGCACGCTGAGGCCGCTCGTGCCACGGCTGGCAAGGCGGTCGAGATTTGGAGTGTCAGCGGTCTCGAGTTCAGTCCGGCCGTGTGGCTCAAGCGGCAGACCGCCGAGGCCGTCGGCCACCAGCATCACAATCTTTGATCCGTTCTTCTCGGACAGTTCGCGAATCAGGTCGTGCTCGGTCATTGTGCGGTCAACTCCTACGGGGCTCGATGACAGGGTTTTCGGATGAGTGGCCTGTTACCGCAAGGGGATCGGAAAATTCAAGCGGACAGGCGTCGACCGCCCGCCGCAGGATTCCGCGGGCCAGGAGGTGCAGCAGAAAGCCGAATGGGCCGGCCAGGAAGGTGAGCAGAAGGACAAGCGTCCGGAGTGGCCACGGAATCCGCAGACGGATTGCATCCCGCGCAATCCACGCGCCCACCACCATGTCAAATACCAGATAGTGTGTCCACGCCGCAGCGAAGACCCAGTCGTCGGTAAACGCGGCCCGCAGTCCTGCGATCGTCATCACGTCGCCCGGCGGGGGTCCCGTTTCAGACAGTTTCCAGCCGATCACCGCGACATAACTGGCCGCCAGCAGGCCGGGCACGACAACCGCACACAAAACATGCGAAACAGCCGGCACCCCTGGCGCGGCCAGCAGAGCGATCCAGGCGAGCAAGGCGATCGTGTTGGTGATTCCAAAAAACTGCTCAGCCATCGCTCGCTCCACGACCGTTTCATGCGTTACATTCGCCGACCAGACTACCCGTTTCCATCCGGGCCAGCACCATCGCGATGAGCGTTCTTCGTCCCAAGCCTCCGGAAGACCCAATTGCTTACCGACCGTCGGCTTCAAGCGGCACCGGTATCCGAGCGACAGCGGCCCGCGACGACGGGCTCGAAGGCTGGCTGGAAAGGCTCGACTTCACACGAACTGCCGTGGTCGCCGACCCACCCGAACGGCTGCTCGAAGCCTACACCACCGCCGGCGCGAGAGGCGTGAGTGAGCTTTTTAGAATCTTGCAGACTGCGAGTCAGATTCGCGACACAGTCGACCGCGTGATCGTGGTTGGCGACGGCTGCAGCGCGCTGGCCGCGCAGGCCAGCTTCGAATCGTGTGCGCATCCCTTCCACAATGAGCTTTCCCGAGGCGAACGCGGCGGCCGGCCCCGGCTCTCCTTCGTGGGTTCACCGCTCGACCGCGATCGGCTGCCGGGATTGCTCGACCTTGTCGCCCCGGCCGGAACACCGCGAAGTGACGACGTGTTGGATCAATGGGCGATCCTGTTGCTCGGGGCAGATACCGCATCAGTTGCTCAAGCTTTGTCGATCGGCGCACACAGCGTCTTTCCGATCCCGGAGGATGTCGGTGCGGAGGCGTCGGTGTTCACTGCGGCCGGGCTTCTCCCGGCGGCGATCGCTGGCATCGATGTGGTGCGGCTGCTCCAGGGGGCGACCGCGATGAACCGTCGGTTTCGCGAGGCGCCAGTGGCGGAGAATCCGGTGCTCCAGTTCGCGGCCGCGGCGGGGATGGCGAAGCAAGGGATGGATGCCGCCATGCGGCTGTCGGCCGGCTCACATCAGTCGCTGGAAACACTCTGCCGCTGGCACGATCGGCTTCGAGGGCTGCCAGATGGTCGGGCGGCACTGTTCACCGATCTCTCCGTCGCCGAGCCGCGGCGCGGCCGGTTGGCCATGCCTGACATGCCCGTGGCGGCAGAGCCGATTCCCCCCCGCATTCTGCTACCGCGGGTCGACGAACACGCCGTGGGACAACTACTCCAAATGCTGAGCCTGGCCACGCTTTTCTCTGCTGATCCCGCCACCACTGCCTGCCCAAATGACCCGTCGTCGGCCGGCAGGGTATAGTTCCGACCCTGCCAACATTCACGATCAGAGACAGCGCCCCAGAAAGGCCCTCATGTCCATCACGCTTACCTGGACTGGCCATGCCACCTGGCTCATCGACACCGGCTCAGGCACGCTGCTTGTCGATCCCTTCTTCGACGAGTGCCCGACAGCGTCAATGAAGGCGATTGATGTCGCCTGCGACGGGATCCTGATCACACACGGCCACTTCGATCATGTGGCCGATCTGGTCGCCATCGCGAAGCGGACTCAGGCCCGCGTGTATTGCAACTGGGAGATCGGCCAGTGGCTCGGGCAGCAGGGCGTCGAGGCCGTGCAGCCGATGAATCTCGGCGGCCGCGTGGCGGTGCCGGGGGGCACAGCGCAGATGGAGATCGCGCATCACTCGTCGAGTCTGCCCGACGGCACCTATGGCGGCAATCCGGCCGGCTGGGTGCTCGACATCGGAGGCGTGCGGGCCTACATCGCCGGCGACACATCACTCTTCTCCGACATGGCAAGGATTGGCCACTCCCACGACGGTCGGCGGATCGACGTGGCGGTGCTGCCGATCGGCGACCTCTTCACGATGGGGCCCGATGACTCGCTCGAGGCGATCCGGCTGCTTGAGCCACGGATCGTGCTACCGAGTCACTACGGCACCTGGCCGCCGATTGAGCAAGACGCCCACGCCTGGGCGAAGCGCGTGAACGAGGCCAAGCGGGCCGACGCCCGGGTGCTCGCACCGGGCGAATCGCTCACGGTCAGCGGGGTGTGAGACCAGGAAATTCCACGGGCTTGGCCGGCGGCACGCAGACTTCAATCGTGTCGCCCACGACGCGGACCTCGAAGACGTCGACCTTGAGCTTTGGATTATCACACCAGGTGCCGTCGCAGAGTCGGAACTGCCACGCATGCCACGGGCAGGTCACAACGCCATCCACCAGCGGCCCCGATCCCAGCGACGCCCCCATGTGGGGACAGAGATCGTCGATGGCCGAGTAGCGGACGCCGTCAAAGAAGACTGCCACCAGCCGGCCCGACACCTCGAAGACGCGGCCTTCTCCGGCCGGAATCGAGCCGGCTTTGGCAACCGGCGTAAACGGGGGATCGGCGGCGGGAACGATGTCGCTCATGCAAACTAGATGTACCACACAGCGAAGGAAAAACCGATCGACTGATTTCGCCTTTGCGCAGCAGAAGGGGAAGGGCATGATCGGCAGCTTGCCGCCACGTGCCTGGCGGCGTCTCCTCGTCTATTATGCAGGCCATGCCCAAGAGTTTCGCCACGGATAGCCCGATACCGATCCGACTCCTCGTGCTCGACGTCGACGGCACCGTCATGAATAGCCGCCACGAGATCGCCGCGGCCACCTGCCAGGCTGTAGCGGCCATCCGCGCCGCTGGTATCCGAGTGCTGCTGGCCACGGGCCGCCGCTACCGCGACACGCTCCCGGTGGCTGAGCGGCTGGGAATTCATGAACCGCTGATCACGGCCTCAGGGGCGCTCATCAAGCGGCCCACCGATCATACCACGCTCTCTCGCGCGGTGTTTGGCCCGGGGGTACTGGAGGGTGTGGTGGCCCGCATGATCGCAAGCGGCCACGAGCCCGTGCTCTACTCCGACAGCTTTGCAGACGGCTTCGATTTCCATTGCCGTGGCCTCCCTGACGGCCCGACGCCGGGCGGACGAAGAGTGGCCGCGAACGATCAGCTGCCCCTGGCAGGACTCGCCGACTACCTCGAACATAACCGGAGCCTGGCATGTGTTGCTCCAGATCTTCACGACAACCTGCCCGCGGGTGTGTTTGCCGGCTTCGCAATGGGTGGGCATCAGCCGATGCTTGAACTTGAGGAGTCGCTGCATGCCGACTTTCCCGCCGCACTTTCGCTCCACACGATTCGCAGCCCGCGCTACCTGCACTGGATGTGTGAGATCGCCCCCGTCGGCATCGACAAATGGGCCGGCGTGCTGTCGATGGCCCGCGAGTGGGGAATTGGGTCTGCAGAAATCTGCGCCGTGGGGGACGATGTCAACGACCTGCCGATGATTCGCGGGGCTGGTCTGGGCATCGCGATGGGCAACGCCCAACCGCAGGTGCTCGCGGCAGCTGACCGGATCGTCGCCACGCACGATAACGACGGCCTCGTTGAAGTGGCCAACCTGCTGCTCTCCGGGGGATAAGTTTTTCTGT
>JBAXUW010000009.1:0-35303 GCA_037129495.1 Planctomycetota bacterium
CGACACCCGGCTTATGAAGCCGGTGCTCTAACCAACTGAGCTACGCTGCCACGAACGACCGGCTGTGAGGGGAGCCGACGTTCCAGACTGCAAAATATAGCCCCTCACCAACGCGGCGTCAGCGGGGGCCGCCAGCGCGGCCAAAACTCGGCCCAAATGCGGCTGCCTACGGCCCACTTTCGTTGGAGCAGGTTATGAGAACGTTGGATCAAGTTCATGAACGAGGTGTGAACACCAAGCCGGCTCATGCCCCCAAAGACTGCGCCATGAATGTCGACTAGGTTCTGCAAACCTTTCAACGACTGCGGGGTCGAATATCTCCTCATCGGAGGCATGAACTTCCTCCTCCGCCACGAGCCTGTTCTCACCTACGACATCGATTTCTGGATCCGTGACACGAAACTCGACGCCGCCTGGGGACCAGCTGAGAACTCATGGCTCCCGGTGGCCGATCAGCCCGGCTGGCTGGGCAGGCAGTCGGTGTTTTGCCTGACCAGCCCCAGCGGTGCCATCGATATCTTCCGCGCGGTCACCGGCCTCGCGTCGTGGCAGACATGCCGCGACAGGGCCGTCGTGGGCCATACTTCGGGCGGGTTCGCGTACCCGGGGGCTTTGCGACGAAGATATGATCATCTGCCAGTTGGCCTTACCGGAGGGCCAGCGACGGATCTCGAGGATCGAAAGCCTCCGCCGTGCAGCATCAAACATGCCAGACCGGGGCCGCCACCCATGACAAACACGCACGACGAAACCGTGGCCAATGAGCTGGCGGATCTCGGCGGGTGAGCATGCCCGCCGCGAACGGGCCTGGTCCCCGGCTGAACGCTGGAAGGCTCTGCAGGAGACCATCCGCTGGGCCGAGGCCCAGCCCACGGCGCGGCGAAACACGCCGCAGGCCTGCCTGGAGCGAGAACGAAAACTCCTGCAAGCCCTCGGCGACTGACCAGCTCAAATAAAAATGGCGGCCTCGGGGGAATCCCCGAGGCCGCCTGTGAATCACTGAAAGTCAGCGCCACCCAAGACTGGCCCCAAGAGTGGCTCTCAGAGTGGCTCTCAGAGTGGCTCTCAGGCCTACTCCGTCATCGAGCAGGCCGACTCGACAATCGCGTCGATCTTCTCATCAGAAAGCGCTCCCTTGGCGAAGACATGGTTCGCCTTCACCTTGCCCCCCCTAAAGCAGACGACCGTTAGGTCGGCATCCGGAGCGATCTTGTAATCGGCCGGACCGTTCGCTGACTCTTCAGGCACCACAAATGCGATCCGCTCGATGCCGTTGGCCTTCACAAACTCAGCCGCATCTTTCTTCGTCGCCTCGGCATCGGCGCCGAGCATGTTCACAAAGCCGGTGAGCTTTGCATCGACATGCTCTTCGATCTCCTCGTCGAGTTTCTTGAGCAGCTTGGCCAGCTTGTCGTCGGCCGTCCGGGAAAACACCATCACCACCGGCCGCGACCCCATCTTGCAGCGGTAGCAGAGCGTCTTGCCGTCAGGCACTCCGTCGAGAGCATTGCCCGTGACCTTTGTCACCGTCATTGCGCCCACCGAATCACCTACCTGCGGACCGCTCGTCATCTCGGCCGAGGCCGTTTCCGCCATCATCGTCACCGCGGCGATGCCGCAAGCCATCACCACCTTGAACCATGCTGTACGCATTCTTAAGACTCCTCAAAGACGACCGGCAGCAAAGCCGGCAGGGAATCTGCCACAGCGACGCACCATGCGCCGCCACGCTCCGCTTGCAACCCTGATCTTACCGCGAGTACGATTTTAAAGGCAACTTTCGGGTGCCATGGCGAATAGCAAATCGTTAGGGAGCGATCTTTATGGGCAGAGTTACGACAGGCGGCGGCTGGCGGGCGGTGTTTTACACCTTCAAAAAGGCCCGTGAGGTCGGCGGTCTGTGGGCCCTTTGGAAGGCCATGCGGTCGAAGAACGCCTGCAAGACCTGCGCGGTGGGCATGGGCGGGCAGTCGGGAGGCATGGTCAACGAAGCCGGCCACTTCCCCGAGGTCTGCAAGAAATCTTTCCAAGCGATGGTCGCCGACATGCAGGGCGCCGTAAAGCCGACGTTCTTCGAAACCTATTCTCTGCCACAACTGCGGGCCTTCAGTCCCCACCAGATGGAACACTCCGGCCGGCTCGTGCAGCCGGTGGTGCTTGAAAAGGGATCGCAGCACTACCGGCCGATCGATTGGGCCGATGCCATGGAGCGAATCGCCCGCAAGCTCAAGGCGACGCAGCCCGACGAATCGTTTTTCTACTTCAGCGGCCGTTCGAGTAATGAGGCGGGCTTTCTCTTGCAGCTCTTCGCCCGCTTCTACGGCACCAATCACGTCAACAACTGCAGCTTCTACTGCCATCAGGCCAGCGGCGTGGGGCTCACCAGCGTGATCGGCACGAGCGCCGGCACCGTGAAGCTCGCCGACATGGAGCACGCCGACCTGGTCATCCTGCTCGGCGGCAATCCCGCCAGCAACCATCCGCGGATGATGCGGACATTCATGATGGTCCGTCGCCGCGGCGGGAAGGTGATCGCCATCAATCCGATCATCGAGACCGGCACGGTTAATTTCTCCGTGCCCAGCGACCCGTGGGCACTCTTCTTTGGTGCTGAGATCGCCAGCACGCATGTGCAGCCGCATGTGGGCGGCGATCTGGCCCTCGTCTACGGAATGATGAAGCGGCTCCGCGAACTGCATGCCGCCACTCCCCGGCCAGCTGATCCGATCGTCGACGAAGAATTTCTCACCAACCACACCGCCGGCTGGCCGGAACTGGCCATCCGGCTCGACGCCCTCTCGTGGAACGAGATCGTCGAAAAGTCTGGCGTCTCAAAGGCCCAGATCGACGACATCACCAGCCAGTATGCCGCCTCGAAGCGGGCGATCTTTGCTTGGACAATGGGTGTCACGCACCAACTCCACGGCGCCGCCACTGTGCAGGCGATCGCGCAGCTTGCGCTGATGCGGCGGATGGTCGGCCGGCCCGGCGCCGGCCTGCAGCCGATCCGCGGCCATTCCAACATCCAAGGCATGGGCACCGTCGGCGTTACGCCCACGCTCAAGAAAGCAATCTTCGACCGGCTCGAGAGCCACTACAACGTCAAGCTCCCGACCACCAAGGGCTACGACACACTCGAATGCCTTGCTGCCGCCGATGAGGGAAAGATGCGGTTTGCCCTCTGCCTCGGCGGTAATCTCTATGGCGCGAGTCCGGAGGCGAGCACGACAAAGCGGGCCATGGAAAAGATCGACACCGTTGTGTACATGAGCACGTCACTCAACACCGGCCATGCCTGTGGCACCGGCACTGAAGAGACGATTATCCTGCCGGTGCTCGCCCGAGATGAAGAGCCGGAGCCCTCCACGCAAGAGAGCATGTTTAGCTACATCCGCCTCTCCGATGGCGGCAAGCCCCGGCATGTCGGCCCGCGCAGCGAGGTGGAAATCATTTCCGATCTGGCCATCCGCGTACTCGGCGAGGGCCGTGCCGCTGGCGGCAGCCCGGTGGACTGGCGGGCCATGTCGCACACCAGCACCATCCGCGACGCGATCAGCCGTATCGTACCTGGGCTTGAGGCGATCGCCACGATCGACCGCACAAAAAAGGAATTCTCGATTCCGGGCCGGTCAATTGATCGGCCGGCGTTTCCGACGTCCGATGGCAAGGCCCACCTTTTCGTCCACGATCTGCCCGAGGTGCCCCAGGGCATGCAACTCATGACGATCCGCAGTGAGGGGCAGTTTAATACGGTTGTCTACGAAGAGGAGGATCTCTACCGCAACCAGACCCGCCGCGACATCGTGCTCATGCACCCCGACGACATCCGGAAGCTCGGCCTCACGGCGGGCGGAAAATGCCGAATCGGAAGCAGTGTGGGCGAGATGCGGGGCCAGATCGTCTCGGCCTTCGACCAGATTCGACCGGGCAACGTGGCGATGTATTACCCAGAGAGCAACGTGCTCGTGCCGAAGGCCGCCGACCCGCTCTCGCGGACGCCGGCCTACAAGCGGATCGCCGTGACGATCGCAGCAGACGCCGACAGAGTGCCGCTCACGAAACTGCCGCTCGACCTTGTCGGCGCCGGCACGCCTCGCGACAAGATGAACGCCTGTGCGGGGTGACGCGGGCGAGTTATGAAAGCTTCCCACGAAAGACAGAAGTCAGCTCCTCTGTGGAGGCGAGTTTTCCAACTTGCCGAACTTGCCGAGAAAGAGGCCCGGTTGGCAATCTTGAGTGCGAGTCACTCGAAGAGCGATCGCTGCTCCGTCGGTTCGGCTTTGCGGCGCGGCTTGGCAGGGGCGACACCGGCCGCGGCCGACTCAAATCCGAGCAGGAGGTCGCGGGCCCGTTGGATCACCTGCTCCGGCACGCCTGCCAGTTGCGCCACATGCACGCCCCAACTCTTGTCAGCCGCTCCAGGCACCACCTGATGGAGAAAGACAAGCTGGTCGCGGTGCTGTTGCACCAGCACCTGCGCATTCCTCACGCCGGGCAGCCGATCGAGCGCCGCTAGCTGCAGATAGTGGGTCGCGAAGAGTGTCCGGCAGCCGACCTGCCCCTGCAGATGCTCGACCACAGCCTGGGCAATGGCGAGACCGTCAAACGTGCTCGTGCCCCGCCCGACCTCGTCGAGAATCACGAGGCTGCGCGGCGTGGCCCGGTTGAGGATTCGGGCCGTCTGCGACATCTCCACAAGAAACGTGCTCGCGCCGCGGGCGAGGTCGTCGCCGGCGCCGATCCGCGCAAAAAGCCGGTCGACGATGCCCACGCGGGCCCGCTTCGCCGGCACAAAGCTGCCGGCTTGCGCTAAGATCGTCACCAGCGCCGCCTGCCGGATAAACGTGCTCTTGCCGCCCATGTTGGGGCCAGTCACGAGCAGGATCGCCGGATGGCGATCGGCTGCAGAGGCGTCGAGCCGGGCAGACAGCATCAGGTCGTTGGCGACGAGCGATCCGGCTGGCAGCAGGTCTTCAAGCACCGGGTGTCGGCCCACTTCGATGAAGAGGTCGCCGTTGTCGGTGATCTCCGGCCGCACCCAGCCGTGGGAGCGGGCCACGTCAGCCAGCGACCGCAGCACATCAAGCGTGGCGAGGATCGCCGCCACGCGATCGAGCGCAGCCCGGTGCTCCGCCACGAAGAGCCGCAGCAGTTCAAGCAACTCGATCTCGCGGCGCAGCGACTCCTCCTCCGCGCCCAGCACCTGCCGCTGGCGCTCGTCGAGCTGGGGCGTGGTGTAGCGTTCGGCATTTTTCACCGTCTGCTTGCGGATGTAGTCGGCCGGTACCTTCGCAGCTTGGGCCCGGCCCACCTCCAGAAAGAAGCCGAACACGCGATTGAATCCGACCTTCAGTGTCGAAATTCCGGTCCGCTGGATCTGCTCCGCCTGATACCGGGCGATCCAAGCCTTGCCCCCTGACGCCAGCTCCACCAGCTCGTCGAGCCGAGTATCGAATCCGGTTTGCACAAAGCCGCCGTCGCGAGCAAACACCGGACAGCCTTCGCGGAGGGTGCTGCTGATCCGCCTCGTCAGTTCCTCGCAGGGGTCGAGGCTGTCGCAGAGTTCCGCTAGCAAGCCGTCTCTGCCGGCAAGCACCGCGATCAGGTCGGGCAGAATCGCGGTGGCATGGCCGATCCGCTGGAGATCGCGGGGGCCAGCCCGGCCCGACACCACCCGGCTGATAAGCCGTTCGAGGTCGCCGATGCCAGTCAGTTTCTCCGTGAGCCGGGTGGCGAGCGACTGGTTTGTCACAAGCGCGAGCACCGCGTCGAGCCGCCGGTCAATCTGCAGTTTTTCGATCAGCGGAGCCGAGAGCCACTCCGCCAACAGTCGGGCCCCCATCGGCGACTTTGTCCGGTCGACAACGCCCACGAGCGTGCCCTCGCGACGGCCGCTGACTCCGCGCACAAGCTCCAGGCTCCGCCGCGACGCCTCGTCGATCTCCATTCGGTGGCCGGGCCGCCAAGCGAAGAGCGTCTCGATGCGGCCCACCACCGCCGGTTCATTCTCTTCCAGATAGGCCACGATTCCACCGGCGGCCATGATGCCGGGGAGGTCAGCCGGGAGTTCGAAGCCGAGCCCCTCCAGCCGCTTTTGACTCACCGCCCGGCCGACCGCGGTCAAGCTCGCGGTGCTTTCAAACCACCAGTCGGGCCGCGCCGTCACGGCGGTTGTCTCCGACAAGAGCCCACCACTGACGCTGCGCACAAGCTCGGCGACAACGTCGCGATCCTTCTCCGCGCAGAGACATTCGGCCGGCTCGAGTCGCAGGAGTAGGTCGGGCACGTCGTCGCGGGGCACAACCGCCGCTTCGAAGCGTCCGGCTGCGACGTCGATCCAGGCCAGGCCGTACAGAATGCGGTTGCCGGCCGTGTCGGCCGCGGTCTCGGCGGTCGCTGCCACCCGCGTGGCGACCGCCTGCGGCACGATTGCTACCAGCCAGTTTCGCCGCGTCGGATCGAGCAGCGACTCATCCGATGCGATGCCGGGCGTGACGATCCGGGTCACTTCGCGGCGGAGCAGCCCCTTGCCCGGCTTCCCGTCTGTCACGGTCGGCCCGTCGATTTGTTCGCAAATCGCCACGCGGCGGCCCGCGTTCACGAGCTTCACCAGTTGCACGTCGAGCTGATGGTGCGGGAAGCCGGCCATCGGCAGGGGGTCGGGCCCCTTGTCGCGGCTGGTGAGCGTGAGGTCTAAGAGCGTGGCCGCCTCGCGGGCATCCGCGCCGAAGAGTTCGTAGAAATCCCCCATTCGAAACAGCACCAGGGCCCCCGGGCACCGGGCCTTCGCCGCCTCGAATTGCTGCATCATTGGTGAAGTCATAGGCGGGGAAATGTAGCAGCCTTTGACCACTTGCGCGAGCCCGCGTACAAAAGGGGTGGCGCGAACGCCGATGAGAGGCCCCTGCGATGGGGGCCTGTGAATCTGGTCAGGGCCTAACCGCAGCAGCCATAAGCAGTCGCCCCTTTGTGCGGTGGGCCTCTCATCGGCGTCCGGCCGCCTTTCGCGGCACTGTCTCTCGCTCTGCGACCGCTTCCCTTCCCTTTTCCCATGGCCAATGGCCCAGAGCTCAATAGCCTCCGACGCCGGGTCCACTGCCGCTGGAGTGCAGGGCTACCAGGTGGTGGCCCGCCGCTATCGCCCGCAACGGTTCGACGAACTGGTGGGGCAAGAGCACGTGGCCCGTGGACTCTCCGGCGCGATTGAGTCGGGCCGGATTGGCCATGCCTATCTCTTCACTGGCGCCCGGGGCGTGGGCAAGACAAGCGCTGCGCGAATCTATGCCAAAGCGATCGAGTGCTCCAACCGCGTGGCCGGTGAGCCCTGCAATGCCTGTCAGAAGTGCTTGGCCATCTTGTCCGGTCAGGACGTGGACGTCGTGGAGATCGACGCCGCCAGTAACCGCGGCATCGACGAGATGCGACAACTGCGGCAAAACTGCGCCGTCCGCCCGGCACACGGCCGCTTCAAAATCTACATCATCGACGAAGTCCACATGCTCACGCGTGAGGCCTTCAATGCGTTACTCAAGACGCTCGAAGAGCCACCATCCCATGTAAAATTCGTGCTCTGCACCACCGAGCCCGACAAACTGCCGATTACGATTCTCTCACGCTGCCAGCGGTTTGACTTCCAAACAGTCGATGCCCCAGCAATCGCCCGCCGTCTGGCACAGATCGTGGAGGCAGAAGGGGCCGACGTGACGGCAGAGGCTCTCACGCTGATCGCCCGCCGTGCCGCCGGCAGCATGCGTGATAGCCAGTCGCTCTTGGAGCAGCTGCTCGGAGCTGCCTCCGGCCCGATCAACGCAGACGATGTCCATGCGATCATTGGCACGGGCCGCGAGGAGAAGGTGGGAGAACTCGTCGCCTGCCTGATAGCCCGCGACCCCCGCAGCGCCATCGCCGCTTTCGATGCCGCGATCGCCGGGGGCGCCGATCCGGGGGGCGTCCTTGAGCAGGTGATGGCGGCCCTTCGCGACAGTCTGCTAGCGAGCGTGGGCTGCGGCCCCGAACTGCTCGTGCAGGGCGCCGGCCTCGGCGTGGATCTGGCGGCAGCGGGCCGCCAGACAGGCACCATCACACTCCTTGCCATGCTGCAAATCATCGATCATGCCCTCGGCCGCATGCGGTTGAGCGGTCATGCAACGGTGCTCGCCGAAATGGCAGTGATCCGGCTGGCGAGCCTGGAAGACCTCGACAATCTGGCCGAGGTGGTCGAGCGAGTGGGCACGTCTACCAGTCTATTGACGGCAAGCGGGCCATCGGGAAGCAGGCCGGCGCTACCGCCTGTTCGGCCGGCAGCGGAGCCGGCATCTGTTCGGCCGGCAGCACCACCGGCAGCGGAGCCTGCGCGCGAAAAAAAAACGACCGACCTGATCCCGCTGCCGGCCACAGAGGCCCTCGTTCCTAAACCAGTGCCAGAGGCCGAGTTGGCCACTCCCCTCACTCCCCCGTCAGATCCGCTGGATGCCTGGCGGCGGGCGGGTGCGGCAGTCGGCGGACTCGTGGCCGATTTCGCCGACATGTCCATGCGGGCAGAGTGGCGGGACGAACTGCTCGAAGTGGTGTTGCCCCGCTCGGCGGGGCAAGCCGCGTCGTTTCTGCGCCGGCCGGAGATTGCCGTCAAATTAACGCAAGCTCTTACCGACATGCTTGGCCGGCCGGTGCGGCACAGTCTGGTGATCGACACAGCTGCTACCGCCGCAAGCGCGGGGGAACCCAACGGCCGTTCCAATGGATCTGCCCAGCGCGGGCAACCAGCTGTGTCGCAGGCAGCCCTCTTGCGAGAGGCGTCTGAGCATCCGCTCGTGTTGCATGCCCGCACTGTCTTCGATGCCGCCGTCCGCAAGGTGGATCCGCCACGGCCGCAGTCGGCCGCCCCCGCCGCAGTGCCGCCGCAAACCGCCACGGCTGATGCCGATGACGACCAGCGGGGTCATGCGCGGGTAGACAGCGCGGATGGCAGCGTGGGCAGCGACGGTTATGGAGGTGCCGATGGCTGAAGATCGCGGTCCAGTCACCCGGCTCATCGATTATTTCGCCGATCTCCCCGGTATCGGCCGCAAGTCGGCTGAGCGACTGGCATATCACGTTCTCGGCATGTCGCGGCCCGAGGCGTTGGCGTTTGCCGACGCGATCCGCGCCGTCAAGGAAAATCTCCGCCCCTGCCGCACCTGCTTCAACCTCGCGGAGGCGGAAGAGTGTGGCATCTGCCTTGATCCAAAGCGCGACCGCGGGCTGCTCTGCGTCGTGGAGCAGGTCCGCGATCTGCTAGCGCTTGAAGAGGCCGGCGGCTATCGGGGGCTGTATCATGTCTTGCAAGGCAGGGTTGCGCCGCTGGAGGGCAACGGTCCGGACAAGCTCACGCTCGACCGGCTCGTCGAGCGGGTCCGGCAGGGTGGGTTCCAAGAAGTGATTATGGGCACCACGCCCAACGTAGAAGGCGACGGCACGGCGCTGGTGATCGCCGGTCGGTTGGCGGGCCTGCCGGTGGTGCTCACCAAGCTGGCCCGGGGCCTCACCATGGGGGCCTCGCTGCAGCATGCCAACCGGGAAATGCTCGCCGACGCGATCTCCAGCCGCCAGAAACTGTAGGATACGGCGGAGCGCTGGGCATCGATCTTTCAGACTGAGCCCGCGTTGAGGAAGAGTGAACCATGAGGATGTCGTTCGGCCAGGAAATGCGGATGGCGCAAAAGCAGATGCTTGCGCCGCGCATGATCCAGTCGATGGAGATCCTGCAGCTGCCTGTCATGGCCCTTGAGGAGCGGATCGAACAGGAGATCCAAAACAACGAGACCCTCGAGGTAGATGAGCCTGGGCTCGACGAGCCCACGAGCGATGCGGCAGCGGAAACGGCTATTGGCCAGCCGGAACGGGCGGCCGAGGCGTTGGCCCAGACTGTGGACGAGCGCCCGCTGATCGTCGATCAGGATCATGCCAATCAGGCCGACTTCGAACGCTCCTATGACTGGTCAAAAGAGTATCCCGATTCCGATGACGACCGCAGCCGGCCGTCGGCTTCTCAGATCGCCGAGTCCGGTGACCGTTACCTCGACGCCATGGCCAACATGGCGGAGCGGCCAGAAACCCTCTCCGACCATCTCCACGATCAACTCTCAAACTACGAGCTCAGCGACGGCGAGCGGCAGGCGGCCGACAGGATCATCTACAACCTCGACATCAATGGCTATCTCTCGATGCCGCTGGAGGAGCTCTGCGATCCGGATGGCCCACCCGACCAGCTTCCGCAGCTGCAGAAGGCGCTCACTGTGGTGCAGGGAATGGATCCGCCGGGGGTTGGTGCCCGCGACCTCAAGGAATGCCTGCTCCTGCAGATCCGGCCCGACCTGCCAAACTCCCGGCAGCTGCGGCGTCTGATCAGCGACCACCTCGAAGACCTGGCCGCTAACCGGCTGCCTGTCATCGTTCGCAAGGCCGGCTACACGATCGAACAGATCGAGCAGCTGCGCGAGCAACTCCACGGGCTCAAACCGAAGCCCGGGGCCATGTTCACGCAGCCGTTTGTGCCAGTCGTGAAGCCCGATGTCTACGTCGAACAGCATCCCGACGGCACCTGGCAGGTTCGGCTTGAAGACATCAATCTGCCGAATCTGCGGATCAGCCCAACCTACCGTGAGATGCTCCATTCGCCTGCCACGCCCGCTGCCACCCGCGAATACATCAAGCGGAAGATCAATGCAGCCCAGTGGCTGATCGAGTCGATCGAGCAACGCCGCAGCACACTGCTGAAGACCACGCAGGCGATCGTCGACCACCAGACACGATTTCTCGCGGAGGGTCCTGAGGCGATCGAGCCGCTCAAGATGCAGCAGATCGCCGACCGCATCGGGATGCATGTCACCACGGTGAGCCGGGCCGTCGATGAGAAGTGGCTGCAGACCCCCCGGGGGCTCTTTCCGCTACGGCGTTTCTTCGTGGGGGGCACCCTCAGCGCCGACGGCGAGGTGGTCGCCTGGGACACCGTCCGCATCAAACTGCAAGAGATTATCGACGAGGAGCCGAAGGAAAGGCCCTACAGTGACGATGATCTGATCAAGATCCTTGGCAAACAGGGGATCACGGTCGCCCGCCGCACGGTGACAAAATATCGCAAGTCGATGGACATTCCCTCTTCCCGGCAACGCCGCGACTGGAAGCTTGTCCGCAGCAGTAAGCCCACCGACGACCCACTCACCGAAGACACCGCAGTGGCCGAATGAGTGGTGCTCATCCCGGGTGTTCTCACTCTCCACGGGGGCAGCGACGGCTGTGCCGGACAGGATTGCACTCCCGGCCTTTTGCCGCAGTCTGATAGGCTGCTGCTGCTCAACGATCCAGATCCTGTGGACCTGCACTCATGCGCTGCCCATTCTGCCGAGTCGACAACGACCGCGTGATCGATTCACGCGCCGGTGAGGATGGCGCTTCCATCCGCAGACGACGGGAATGCGTCGGCTGCCGGCGCCGGTTTACAACCTACGAACGCGTGGAGCGACAACTGCTCTGCGTCGTCAAGAAGGGAAGCGACCGCGAGCCCTTCGACCGCGACAAGATCAAACGCGGGCTTGCGAAGGCCTGCTGGAAGCGGCCCGTGACCGAAGAAGATATCGATGGGGTAGTGTCGGCGCTCGAGGCAGAACTGTACGGCACCTACGAGAGCGATGTGCCGAGTGGCGCAATCGGCGAGCGACTGATGGAGCTACTGAAGTCGCTCGACACCGTGGCCTATGTGCGATTTGCCAGCGTCTACCGCGAGTTTAAAGACGTGCTCGATTTCGTGGAAGAACTGGAGCCGATCCTCGCCGAGAAGAGTCTTCAGGACCGGACGTAGTCGCCCCGACTACCGCCGGTCTTCTCCTCGAGGCGGACTGCTTCAATTGACATGTCGCGGTCGATAGACTTGCACATGTCGTAGATAGCTAGGGCTGCGGCTGAGACAGCCAGCAGGGCTTCCATCTCTACCCCAGTGCGAGCCGTCGCCCGCACGACCGCTTCGATAACGACCGCTCCCGGTTCGTCGAAGGCCAGCGTGACCTCAACCGAGTCCAGCGGCAGGGGATGGCAGAGGGGCACGATGTCGCTCGTGCGTTTGGCAGCCATAATGCCGGCCAGCCGGGCCGTGGCGATGGCGTCGCCCTTGTCGAGTTCGTGGGCCTGGATTCGACGGATCGTCTCGGGCAGCGCCTGCAGCCGGGCCGAGGCCCGCGCGGTGCGGACTGACACCGGCTTGTGGCCGACGTCGACCATCCGGATCCCGTGGGCAGTAATGCTCAGTGTGCTCGACTTCTTCATGGCGTGAAGTATACCGCAGGCCCCACCCGAAAATGCCCCAGGCCGGTGTGTCGGGTGCGACACACCGGCCTGGGGTGATGGGGTGAGACGTTTCAGCTCTCCCCGCGTCGTGACGACGGGGAGTTTGTCGGCCGACCGTGTGGGTCAGACCAATTCCTTGCGGGCCCCGATCAGCGTGCGGAGACGCTCGGCCAACAAGGCGACATCGAACGGCTTCTTAAAGCTCTCGTTCACGTGGTTACGATCGACCGTGATCTGCGAGCCGTCGTCCGGGAGCAGGGCGATGACGATTGTCTCCGCATACTCCGGATTACGACGCAGGTTTTGGCAGATCTGCTGGGCATCGATCCGGCCGATCGAGTAGTCCACCACGATGCAGTCGGGATGGAAGCTCTCGGCCTGGATGCCAGCTTCAAAGCCACTGGCGGCCACCTGGATCTTAAAGGACCGCTCGATGGGGAGTTGCTTCTTGAGATTTTCGATCAGGACCTGGTCCTGGCCGACAAGCAAGACTTTTGCCATCGCCTCGTCTTCGAGATCGCCCAGCGGCATCCCGTGCTCTTTGAGAAACTTGATCAGATATTCGCGAGGAATCCGCCGATCCTGGCTGCCCGGAATCCGGTAGCCCTTCAATCGTCCTGAATCAAACCATTTGCTCACCGTGCGGGGAGCAACTTTACAGATCTTGGCGACCTGGCCTGTCGTGAAAACCTTCATCACATGGACTCCGTATGGATCGTTCGTGTCTGAAAATGTCCTGGCCAGCCCGCACCCTATTGAGCAGCGGAACCCAGCCCCCCTGTGACGCGACTCATGCGCCGTGGAATCGATCGCGTCGTCGACCCCACGGGTGCCAGCCAGAAAGCCGGGAGGGGATTTGAGAGGGAACCGGGCAACATTGGCATCCGAAGATGCTATTGCTCAGTTCCGTGACTCGCAGGTGTCCCCCCCTGCTTCAGTCCGCGGCCGTTTCTTGGTTTGCACCAGGACACGTTCGCGGGCTGGCCGCACAGAGGGTTAGATCGAAAGATCGTGTCGTGAGACTTGAGCCGTTCTTGGGGACGATGCCGGTGGCACCGGAGAGGCCACGCAAAAAGTCGCGTTTAAGCCGCTTTTCTGGCCGGTTGGCCCACTGCGGCGGCGGCTGCCTCAAACCGGACGGCGATTCGCTTCGAAACCCCAGACTCCTCCATAGTGACGCCATAGAGGGTGTCGGCAGCGGCCATCGTCTTTTTCGAATGCGTGATGATGATGAACTGGGTTGATGAGAGAAAGTCGCGGAGCACGCCGGCGAACCGGTCGATGTTGGCCTCGTCGAGTGCGGCATCGACCTCGTCGAGAACACAGAAGGGGCTGGGACGCGACCGGAAGATCGCCAGGAGGAGCGCAACGCAGGTCATCGTCTTCTCGCCGCCGGACAACAGTGAGATGCTCCGTGGCTCCTTGCCCGGTGGCCGCGAGACGATCTCGACAGAGGTCTCCAGCAGGTCGACGCCAGGCTCGAGAACGATGTCGGCCTGACCGCCGCCAAAGACCCGTTCAAACAGTTCCCGGAAGTGGCCGCGGACCGTCTCGATGGTCTCCCCCAGCAGCCGGCGGCTCTCGTCATCGATCCGGGCCACGAGTTGCTCGATCGCCAGCTTTGCATTCGTCACGTCGGCGAGCTGGGTCTCAAGCCCCGTAAGCCGTTCGGTGAGCGCCAAAGCCTCGGCCAGAGCCTCCATGTTGACGGAGGTCATCGTGCCCAGCTTGCGGCGGAGGGTCTCGATTTCGGCATCGAGTTCACCACGATCGTGGGGTAGGCCGTGCGGATCGGCGGCGTCGCCAGGCTCGGCCTGCCCCACATTAGGCTCGGCCGGCCCCACCGTAGGCTCGGCCGGCCCCTGCGCCACGACTGCTTCGTTGGCGAACCCAATTTCCTCGATAGCGATCCCATAGTCGTCGCGGATCCGCTCGATGATCCGGGTGCGACGGTGCCGCGTCTCACCGGCCTCAAGCTCCTGGGCATGGATCGCCTCGGCGAGCCGCGCCGTGGTGGCCCGCGCCTCCTCGACGGCCGCGGTAACACTCCGCCGCTCGGCCGCCAAGCGGTCTTGATCGGTCGCCAGCTCCGCCACGCTGAGGGCCGATCGCTCTGCCGCGATCATGGCTTCGGCATACCCGGCGCTGGCGGCCAGCAGATCGAGCCCGACGGCCGCCAGCCGCAGCGCTGTGTCGCTGCTGCGGCGCTCGGCCTGCTCCAGCGCTTCGCGGCGGGCCTGCATGTCTACTTGCCGCGCTATGACCGCGTCGCGGCCGCGGCCCAATCGCTCAGTCAAGGCGGCCTGCTCGACCCGGAGCCGATGGCTTTCGTCGAGCACTTCGCCCCGCGAGCGGGTGAGTGTGTCGACGGCGGCGTGCGCGGAGCCGAGTGATTCACGGGCCTCGGCGAGGTCGCTCTCGGCTCGCAACCGCGTGGCCGCGGCAGCATCGCGGGCGGCGGAGAGTTCGACCGCCTGCCGTTCGGCGTCCCGCAGGCTGGCCTGGATGCCGGCCAGGGCGTCGCTGGCAACAATCTGCTCATGGGCAGTGCGGTCGAGTTCGGTTCGTGACGAGGCGATGCGTTCTGCGGCCTGCTGTTTTCTGCCCTGTGCCTGCCGGATCTCCTGCCGGATCGCAGCCAGATCGGCCTGCAGCCGTTCGATCAGTTTTTCGGCCTCCGCCACGGTCTGGCTGAGTTCGTCATGCCGCTGGTCGAGGCTCTTGAGTTCGCTCCGTCGCGCGACCTGACCACTGGCGACGCCAGTCAGGCCGATCTCCAGGCCACCGTCAGCCGTCAGGCACTCTCCAGCCCGCGTGACAAAAAGCGTACCCGGCGGTGCCGTGGCAACCAGCGGAAGCGCAACGGCGAGCTGTTCGACAACCCAGACCCGCGACAGCAGTCTGGCAACGAGCGACTGGCCGCTGCTGAGAGCCGTAGCGGGGGAAGCCTCCGGAGCAGAGTCCGCTGGGAGCCCGATCAAATAGTCGAGCCGGCCAACCACGCCCGGCAGTCCGTCGGCAGCACAGGCGGCTTGGCCGCGAACGGCCGACACCGTTAGGAATCCGATTCGGCCGCCTGAGCTGAGCACCTCGCGAGCTTCATCGGTCGCCGACCAGGCGGCCTGCCAGCGAACGAGTTCGTCGAGCGATTCGACAACAACCGCCTGCGAAAGCCCGCCCAAAGCCAGATCGACCAGCGGTGCCCAGGCTACGTCGGCCTCGACGAGGTCTGCCAGCGGCCCTAGCAATCCCGGCAGGGTAGAGTCCGGATCGGTCCTCGCGAGCAATTTGCGGGCGGCATCCGAGAAGCCCTCCTGCCTGCCAACCATCTCGGCCAGCATCGCGCGGCGTTCACGGCAGGCTTCCAGCTTGACCTGCCAGCCCGCCAGCGACTGCCAGCCGGCGTCGACCGCCAACGACCGTTCGCGGTGGGTGACATCGAGCGTTTCCAGTTCGGTTTCAGCTGCAGACAGCCGCTGGGCGAGCGCCGTAATATTGCCCTCCCAGGTGGAGGCCGATTCCTGTAACCGGGCAGACTGCAGGCGGGCCGTCTCGATTCGCTGCCGCCAGGAGTCGGTAATGCGATGCGATTCCTCGACCCGGGCGGCGGCGCGGTCAAAGTCAGACTGCAACTTCTGCCGGCTGCGCTCCAAGATTTCGACCGCGGCCGAGCGGTCGACAACAGACTGTTTTGCCTGAGCGGCATGCTCGTACGATCCGGCCGCGGCCTGCTCGCAGGAGGCCAACCGCTCAACGAGCCAGAGCGACTCTCCCTCAATGGTCATTACGGTATCGGCAGCGGCAGCGACTGCCTGAGTCGCAGTTTGCAGGTCAAGGATGGCCCGGCGCAGTTCGGCATCGAGCCGCTTTTGTTCGGCCTCTAATTCCCGGTGGCGGGTCCAGAGCAAGGCTGGCGTGGCCTCGGCAGCGGCGGCCCGTGCCTTGTCGGTGGCAACAGCGGCTCGAGCCAATTCCATTCTGGGCGTCAGCAGAGCCTCCGTGGCGGCGAGTGAAGCAGCTGTCTCGGCAGCGCCAGTTGAGCGTTGCTCTGTGGCGGAGAGTTCGTCACGGGCTGTAGCGAGGGTGGCCTCGACGCAGGCCACTGCGGCATCGACCTCGGCGAGATCCTCGGTTGCGGCGGCGAGCCGCAGGGTCCGCAGCCGGTCGGTCATCTGCTGCCAGCGTCGGGCCCGTGTGGCCTGATGCCGGACAGTCTCCAGGCGTCCAGAGACCTCGCCGACAATATCGGCGAGCCGCTGGCGGTTTTGCTCGCTGCGCTCCAGCCGACGAAGTGCTTCAGTCCGGCGAACGCGAAACCGGGTGATTCCCGCGGCCTCCTCAAAGACCGCTCGGCGGTCGCGGCCCGAGGCAACGAGCAAGGCATCGACGCGGCCCTGCTCGATGACGCTATAGGCTTCGGTCGCGGCGCCCGTGCCCGAAAAGAGCTCGCGGATGTCGCGGAGTCGCGAGACCTCACCATTGATGAGGTATTCATTCTCGCCGCTGCGGTAAACGCGCCGGGTGATCTGCACCTGGGGTGTATCGAGCGGCAGCAGCGCAGCGGCATTGTCGAAGATGAGCGACACTTCCGCGGCGTTCATCGGCTTGCGGCCGCCCGAACCGGCGAAGATCACGTCGGTCATATCTTGGCCGCGGAGGCTGCGTGCCGACTGCTCGCCAAGCACCCACTTGATCGCATCAACAACGTTTGACTTACCCGATCCATTCGGGCCGACGACCGCTGTGATACCGGCAGGAAATTCGAATCGCGTGCGGTCGGCGAAGCTCTTGAAGCCGAACAGTTCCAAGGCCGTGAGTCTGGTCATGACGACTCGTCCGTAAACGATGCCGCGTCGGCGGCGCCGTCGCCGGCCGGCGCGTCCTCGTCAGAGGCGGGGGGGATGTCACGGGTGCGGGCGGAGGCCTCCTCGTGGACGCTGAGACTCGCGTCTTCCTCGGCCACAGCATCAAAAACGAGCCGGCTCTTGAGGGCATGGTGGGAGGTGGACTGCTGCAGAAACTGCACCACATCGGGATAGGTGCCGCCCAATTCCACAATCGCGCGGATGATCGTCTCTGCCCGGGCCGGAACGTCGGTCTGCTGGTCGGGATCACCGGCGACAAAGCGGCTCACAATCGCCGTCGGGCCGTCGACGACAACGATGATCGATGAGCCAGCCTCCGCCCGCAGCCCGTCGGCCACCGGATGCTCGGTGCCGAAGAGGACGACCTCCGGCCGTCGGCTGCGGGTGACGTGCACCAGCGGTGGCCCTGCGACATCGAGGACGTGGAGCGTACATGCGTCGCCGAGGCGGTCGCCACGGATCAGCGGTGAGGTTGGGTCGATCTTCAAGAGGCCACGGAAACCGCCGTAACGAGTCTCGGCGCTCGTGCTCGTGAGCAGCGATCGCAGGGCGTCGATGCCGTTGGCGTCGTCGATCGTGCCGAGGGCGGCGAGTGCTGCTGGCCGGGCACTGCGGAGGCTGTTGGCAGCCTCCGCTAGGTGGGTCGCCGCGGTTGACTCGCCGAGATAAGCGAGTGCCTCGGCGGCGGCAAAGCGGATCTCAGCATCCTTGGATGCGAGTGCTTCACGGAGCGTGGGGATGGCCTCCCGACCGATTGCCTCGAGGCGAATCGCGGCAGCTGGTGCCGTGACTGGGTCGGAGAGTTGACGACGGAGCAGTTCGAGCCGCGAGTGGCGGCCACCGGGTGGTTCGATCACGGCCATGCAACGCACAACGCGAATGTAGCGGCCGAGATTATCGGCATAGATCGGTGGGATCTCGAGTTCGACATAGCGGTCTGTCTTGGGCGTGGCCACACCCCGTTTGGAGCCGCGGATCGAGGCATGAAAGCGGCGGTTAATGCAGTCACCGATCCGCTTTGAGAGGGCAATAGAGCGATTTTCCGGGGAGAGAATCAGTCCGATCGGACGCGACTGCAGAGCCACGCCGCCGCCGGGCACCTTGGCGCGGAGTCTTGACACGGGATCAAGCGTGCCGGTTGAGACCGGATCGACGAGCAGCGGCCCTGCGCCGATGCCCAGTACATGGCCGTCGCGGATGCGACTGCCGAGCACGGCCATTTCCGCCAGGCGAGTCTCCATCAGCCAGCCGCTGTTGAGACTGGTGGTTTCTGAGTCGGGGGGTACTTCGACCTCGATGTCGAACCGATCGCCCCGGCGAACGCCTGGGGGCAGATAGCCGTGAACCCACACCAGCGAGGTGGACGTCGAGGCGAGGAGGCTGTTGGGCTCCACGACGCCCCGCGCCTGCATGTCGGCCATCAGCGACTGCCGCTGGGCATTGGGGGGCGGATCGCTGCCGGTGCCGGCGAGGCCGGTGACAAGCGCAGCGCGTTCGATACGTCGTGAGTTGAGGCCCCAGGCGGCGGCATAGTCGCCGATGAGTTTGGTATTGGCCTCGAGGCTCGCCAGCGCCTCGATCTCAGGGCTCTGGCTCCGGATCGCTGGCCCGGCACAGCCAACTATTCCAGTGCCGGTCATCCCACTGCCGATGATGCCTAGAGAGATCAATAGCCAGCCGCTGCGGGCCGAAGGCCGCTGATATTTCCGCGCCGTTGGTCGTTCGTGGTGCATTGTCGCCGCTCTCCCTTGCGGGTCGCCCGTCGCTTGAGTTGCTGTCGCGAACGCTGGTCTGACGGACATTCCGAATCCGGCCAGAGGGTGGGGGAGCGTAGAAGCGGCGTTGGGGGCGGTCAAGTCTGCTTCGGCAGGCCATTCAATGCCGGACCGCTCTTTTCAAGGTCGCACCGCTAGGGCCCGTGAAACGTCTTGGCGGTGGCCCGAGAGCCTGCTAGGGTTCCCCCCCGTCGCCCGGAGCCAGTCGCTCGGCACTCGAGAGAGGCGGCCGACACCCGGCCGCCGGGGTGGCCACGGTTCTCCAGCCACAGATTAAGAACTTAGGAAATAGGGAGTTTTGTACCCGTGACATCGACGCACCAAGAACGTCTCCGAATCCACGTCCGCTGGATGATCCGCCGTGATATGAGGGAAGTGCTTGACATCGAGCAGGCGGCCTTCGAGTTTTCCTGGTCGGAGGAAGACTTTACACGATGCCTCCGGCAGCGAAACTGCATCGGCATGGTGGCAGAGTCGGGTGATGCGGTGGTCGCATTCATGATCTATGAACTGCATCGCAACCGCCTGCATGTGCTCAATTTCGCCGTAGCGAGACCGCACCGTCGGCTTGGTATCGGCACGCGGATGATGGAGAAGCTCATCGGCAAGCTGACGCCGGAACACCGCACTCGGATCGTGCTGGAAGTGCGGGAAACAAATCTCCCAGCGCAACTCTTTTTTCGGTCACTCCAGTTCCGCGCAATCTCGGTGCTCAAGGACTTCTATCAAGACACGACCGAGGACGCGTATCTCATGCACTATCTCCCAAGGACCGCAGGCGGGGTCTTGCCGGCAACTGGTGTGGAGCAGATGGTTCCGCGACGACTGGCGGGCTAACCGACTGGCGAGCGAGCCGCGGCCAAGATCGCGTCGACGTGGGCAACACGGCCGCGAAGACAGGACAGGCAGTCGCAGACCGTGCGGCCAACAGCGAAGACCGTCACCACCGGAACACCGCCCGCAAGGCTTTGGCCCGGCCGCGGAATGTCGGCGAGCGCCGGCCAGCCGCCGTCGGCCTGCGTCCAGGCAGTCGCCGTACTGATGAGAGCGTCGACAAGCTGATCAGAGACCGGTGTGGCTCTCTCCATGAAGAGCACAGCCTTCGCCCACACGCCAGGCAAGGCGCGAGGCAAGACACGAGGCACGGCGTGAGCCCGCTGGGGGTCGGCGTCCGCCACATACCCACAGGCTTCCAGATGACGGCCAGCGATTGACACCCGCCCCATCCGCTCGAAGAGTTCCATCGATGCCGTGGGCCGCGGATTGACTTCGATCACATGGAGGTGGCCTGACGTGTCGATAACGAGATCGACCCCGATGAGCCCGATGGGATGAAACTGATCTGCCAGAATACGGCCGAGTCGTTCTAGCTGGACATGCCTGTCATGAAAGCCGGTGGACTCCAGTGGCAGTTCGGCCACGGCGCCGCACCAGGAGAAATCTCCGGCATGGCACCACGGCTCACCGATCAATTGGCTGCTGGTGCCGACTAGTTCCGCGCCTGCTGCAGAGACGCAATAGCAGGCTGAAGCCGGCGTGCCTGCCACGAGTCGCTGCCAGACATGCCGCGGAGGACTTCCCTCTTCATGAAGAGACGTATAGCGGGCTCTGACCTCCGGCGTCCAGCGGCGGATGCCGCGGCCACCGCCGCTCGCCAAGGGTTTTACAAGAAATGTGCCATCCACCGGAACGCCGTCAGATGCCGCACGCGTCTCGGGGATCGCCAGCCCCGCGGCGGCGAGTTTTGCCGGGTCACGCAGGTTCTTGACGATCTGGCCTGAATTACCGGCCAGCGGCCGAGTGGCGGCGATCGCATCGATCAAGTCAGGGTAGTTTTCGATCGCCCCCGTGTAGCACCACGGCGCTGTGGTCGGAAACCCCTGGGCAGCAGTGCGGAGACTCTCTGGATAACCGTTGGCAGCGTTCTCAGCCCCCACGGCCACGACCTCGCGGGCGGCAGCAGCGAGATCGAGGTCTCCAAACAGATCTGCAGCATGCACGGCCCAGCCTGCCCGCTGCGCCGATTCCGCCAGCGCTCTGACGCTCGCCCCGAGGATCACCAGCGGCCTGCCGCTGATCGGCTGAAGTGAACTATTTCGGTGGCTCATGTGGGTTTTGGAATCGAAGGAACGCAGCGGAACGCGGCAGCAGGGGCTCCCTGTTTGAAGGACCGGGTTTGAATGGTATCCTCTCGCCGTTGAGAGTCCGAAATTCCCCCTCGTAAGGAGACAAGATTTATGTCGATGTATATTGGTGAGGCCCTCGTCGGCGAAGGTAATGAGATCGCCCACATCGACCTCCTGATCGGCAGCAAGGATGGCCCAGTCGGCGCGGCGTTTGCCAATGCCTTGGCCAGGCAGAGCGAAGGACATTCAAATCTCCTCGCTGTGCTCACGCCAAATCTCGCCGTGAAGCCAGCCACCGTCATGGTCACCAAGGTCACGATCAAGGGCGCGAAGCAGGCGGTACAGATGTTTGGACCGGCGCAGGCCGCCGTTGCCAAGGCAGTCGCCGATAGCGTTGCCAGCGGCGTGATCCCCAAGGCCGAGGCCGAGCATCTCGTGATCGTCTGCGGGGTGTTCATCCACTGGCAGGCCGAAGATGACAAGAAGATCTACGAATATAACTACAAGGCCACGGTCGATGCCATCGCAAGCGCGATGCACGGCAAGCCCACCGTCGACGAAATGCTCGCCGGCAAGGACAAGGCCGCACATCCGTTTCGCGGCTTCTAATTTTTCTTGGGAAAAGCCACCGATGGCCTTTTTCCTTTCTGATTTTTGCTTGTGGCAGGCACAGCGTGTTGCACACGCTGTGCCTGCCACTTTTCGAAGCCCAGCTTAAGTTTCCTTTGCAGCCCCACGGGAAGAGAGCCATGGCCGTGTCGCGGATTCTTATTCAGCTCGACTGCGATCCCCAGCCGAGCACGTTTGATGCGGTCGTGGCGGTGGATGCCGGCGTTGAGGTGTTGTTGCGGCATGGCGGCGTGACCCCCGATGCCGCGGTGTCGCTGGTACACGGGGCAATGTTCACCCGTGGTGGGGCCGACCTGGCCGCGACGGCGATCTTTGTGGGTGGCTCCGACGTGGCTGCCGCCGAGGCTGTGTTTGACCGGGTGCGGAAGACGTTTTTCGGGCCGGTGAGGGTGAGCGTGTTGCTCGATCCTGCCGGTGCCAACACCACCGCCAGCGCCGCTGTCGTTGCAGCGGGGCGGCATCTGCCGCTGGCGGATCCTGTAACCGCTGCCGGCCTGCGAGCCGTTGTCTTGGGAGGTACCGGTCCCGTCGGGCAACGCGTGGCCCGACTGCTGGCCCGCAAGGGACTGGGCGTCGCGGTCGTATCGCGATCGTTGTCGCGAGCAACGGAGGTCTGCGGTCGGATTGCGGCGGCAGTGCCTGGCGACCGACTTGAACCGCTTGAGGCTGGCGACGCTCTCGTCAGCGGCTCAGCCTTGTGCAAGGCGATCGCCACGGCCGACCTGATTGTGGCGGCGGGAGCTTCGGGAGTGACACTACTCGATACCGCGGCACAATCGCTCGCCGTGAAGGCACGGGTGCTCATCGACTTAAATGCGGTGCCGCCGGCCGGCATCGTCGGCATTGCAGCCACTGACAAGGGGCGACAGGACGGCGACAGAATGCTCTATGGGGCACTCGGCGTGGGTGGCACAAAGATGAAGATCCACCGCGCCGCGATGCGGAGATTATTTGAGTCAAACGACGCCTGCCTCGACGCCGAAGACCTGCTCGCCATCGGCGAGGGGCTTTAGAAAAAGCTCTGGCACGATCCTGGAGATGTCTGCTGGCCCTTCTGGCGTGCGCTGGCTGGCGTTATGAGCGCCGCTTGGAGGGCTTCGTGCCGAGCAGGAGCACGATCGCCATCAGAAGTGAGACGCCGGCGCACATCATGATGACGCTTCGGCGCGTGCGACGGGCCGCCTTCTCCTCAGGCGTGAGCCGACGAAGCTCGATGACGTTATCGCCGCTGCCCACGGTGCGGACCTGCTCGTTCAGCCGCAGTTCGATAGGTACCTTGAGCTCTGAATTTGAACTCAGCTCTGGTTCTGGCTCCGGTTCTTGCTCTGGCTCTAGCACTGGCCTTTGCGTCTGCTCCTGCGACGCCTCAAACACGCCCGGAAGAGGCACGCGGAAGCCACTACCGCAGACCGGGCATTCCGCCGCTCGCCCAAACAGGTCGGCGCTCACGACGACTGCGCTCAAGCAGGCGGGGCAAGCGACTGTGGCGAGCGGCTCCGGAGCAGAGGCCGCCGCTGACGACAGGAAGGATGGTGGAAACTTCACGGCAGACGCTCACGGTGGAGATGGGCTACGGCGGAGCAAGCGGATCATCCCCCGATCGAGCAGGCGGGGGAAGAGGCGGGCCGCGATCACGAATCCCTTGGCCCTCCAGCCAGGAACCACCTGACGCCTGCGCCACTCGATCCCCCGCACAATAATCTCGGCGGTGCGAACTGCCGAGAGCTGCCGACCACGCGACCAGGCCGGACGGCGACCGGCGAGGAGATGGTCCCAGAACTCTGATTCCGTGGGGCCGAGGCTGGCCAACAGCACGCCAATGCGATCATCTGCGAGCTCCATCCGGAGCGTGCCCGCCAGTGAAGTGACTGCCGCCTTCGCAGCGCAATACTCCGCATACAGCGGCAGCGGGTGATGACCGAGGATCGACCCGACGAGCACGATCGCCGGATCGGGGCTCCGGGCCAAGCTCGGCAGCGCCACGCGGATCAATTCTGCCGGAGCGAAGAAATCCACAGCCATGATCCGGGCGAGCGTGTCAGCCGAGGCCGTCTGGAAAGGGCCAATCGCCCCGCTGCCCGCCGCTGCCACGACCAGATCAAGTCCGCCGAACCGCGCCACCGCTGTCGCCACCAGCCGCCGCCGGAAGTCGGCCGACGTAATGTCACCCGCCTCGTAGCGCATCACCTCACCTGCCTCAGCAGCGACCGCAGCAAGGCGGTCGCCACGCCGGGCTGTCGCAAGCACACGCGTGCCGCGGCGGGCTAATTCCAGAGCGACCGCCCGGCCTACGCCCGACGAGGCACCGGTGACCAGCGCGACCGCACCGGCTAGATTCCGCCGCCAGCGGAGCCGACGCGGCGGCCGCAACGGAGCTGCCTGATCGCTTGCGGTCACTGAAGATCACCCTCGACGGCCGCGGCGGCGTTGCTCTGCTGCTCGGCCGGCGACTCATGAGGTAGCACGACCGCCTCATTCGGTGAGATGCGACCGAGCATCGCGGCAGGGATGCGGCAGTGGACCGTGACTCGGTCGTCGACGAAGTGCCGGGAGAGCACCTCGCCATGTGCGCTCAGCCAGGCAAGCAGCCGCCCATTCCCTGGATTGGTCTGGATGTCGACATCGCGAAAGCCACGGCTTAAGGAGGCTGTGGTCGCAGACTCAAGAGCGATGATCCCGGCGCCTGTGAAGGCCGACACGCAGATCGCATGCGGATAGCGGTTGAGCAGGCTGCTGCGGGTGGCATGGTCGGCGATGGCGTCGATCTTGTTGAGCACCAGCAGCGTGGCCTTCTCGTCGACCTGGAGTTCGGCGAGCACTTCTCGGACAGCTGCGATCTGAGCGTCAACCAACGGACTTGAGGCATCGGCGATGTGGAGCAGGAGATCCGCCTGCTTCGTCTCCTCAAGCGTGGCTTTGAAGCTCGCTATCAGTCGGTGCGGCAGGTCACGAATAAACCCGACCGTGTCGCTGAGAAGCACCTGCCCCCAGCCTGGCAGCTTCCAGCGGCGAGTGCGGGTGTCGAGTGTGGCGAAGAGCTTGTCCTCGGCCAGCACGTCGGCGCCGGTGAGCCGGTTTAAGAGCGTGCTCTTCCCAGCGTTTGTGTAGCCGACGAGCGATACCGTGAGCTGCTCGTGGCGGGCCGCCACCTCGCGTTCGCGGCGGCCATGGATCGTGCCTAGCTCCTCCTTGAGATCGTGAATCCTTTTTTCAACCAGGCGACGATCCACCTCAAGCTGCTTCTCGCCCGGGCCACGCATGCCGATGCCCATCTTGATCCGCGAAAGGTGGGTCCACATCCGCTTCAACCGCGGCAGCGAATATTCAAGCTGGGCCAGTTCCACTGCCAGTCGTGCCTCGTAGGTGCGGGCGCGGGCGGCGAAGATATCGAGAATCACTTCCGATCGGTCGAGCACCTTGATCTTGAGCTCAGCTTCGAGGTTACGGATCTGCGCGGGCGAAAGATCATTGTCGAAGATGACGACATCGGCATCGTGATGCTCGACGAGCATCGCCAGTTCGGTGACCTTGCCACTGCCCAGGTAGGTGGTCTGATCAGGACGCTCGCGGCGTTGTGTCAGTTCCGCGACGACCAGCGCGCCGGCAGTCTCCGCGAGGCCACCGAGTTCGTCCAGCGGATGCTCTGGATCGACCGGAGTAGCGAGCAAAACGCCCACCAGCACCGCCCGCTCGCTTTGCACGCTGTTGGTCCGCCGCGGTTGCGTCATTCGTAGTCCTCGTCGGTGTCGTGGTCGCCCGCTGCGTCCCGCGACTCACCGCCGGACGTGGCCGCAAGATGGCAGCAACTCTCCCAGCGGCGGGTATCAAGCAGCCCGTCTGCAACCGCATACTTCACAGCGCAGTCGAATTCGTGGGTGTGGCTGCAGTTGGGAAACCGGCAGAGATTAGCGAGCGGCCGCAGGTCACGAAACGCCGCCGGTACCTCCGCCGGCACGACCTCCCAGAGCTGAAACTGCCGCACACCGGGGGTGTCGACGAATGAACCGCCACAGGCATGCGGGATGAGTCGGGCCGTTGTCGTCGTGTGCCGGCCCTTCTCGTTGTCGCGGCTCACCTCCGCGACCCGCAGGCTCAAGTCGGGGTCGAGGGCATTAAGGAGCGATGACTTGCCCACGCCGCTCTGCCCCACGATTGCTGTGACACGACCGGGGAGTTCGTGCCGCAGTCGTGCAATACCGATGCCGGTGATTGCCGAGCAGAGCACTGTCGTGTAGCCCATGCGGGCAAAGACGCCCGCCAGCGGCACCAGCCGGGAGGCATCGACGAGATCGATCTTGTTCATGCAGACGATCGGCCGGATGCCAGCCGCCTCGGCGGCCACGAGCAAGCGGTCGATGAGACCAGGCTTTAGATCGGGAAGCGCCGCGCTGCCGACGATCACTAACTGGTCCACATTGGCGACGATCACGTGCCTGCGGCCACGGCTGGCACGGCAGATTGAGTTGCGCCGCTGCTCGATCGACTGGATCACGCCGACCTCCGACTCATCGCGGATTCTGACCCAGTCGCCTGCGGCAACCGGATGCCGCTGCTCTGTGGAAAGGGTCCGCAGCAGGCGGCGGGTCGTACAGCGGACGAGCCGTCCATCAGCAGCGCGGACAAAGCTCTCTAGGCCGTGGATGTGCATCACCTGTCCGCGCCACGTCGCGGCGGTGACCGGTTCGACAGAGAGGCCGTCGCCGCCGACCGCGAGATCGTCATGGATCATGACTGTGCGCTTCCTGGTCAGATCTCCCTTGCCGGAGATTCGCTCCGACGATGCCATGTCGGATGCATGCTCAGGGTTTGCGGCCACCGCCCGCGTCAGATCGCCGCTGCGGCGGCGGGAAGATCTATTTTTACGAAGTTCAGCGCGAAACTTACGGGGTTTGGCCATCCCCCCATTCTATCAGCGTGCCGTCAGTTGCGGGGCTCGTTCGATCGGGGGTTGCGGCGGGATTCTAGGCCTGCCGAAGCCAGGAGTGACCGGCTGAAGATGTCGATCTGAGGCGCCGTATGAACGCCAGCGCCGGCCACGCCAGCGCTGTAGTAGATTCGGTATTCGTGCAGTCCCACGGCCAGTTTATCGCCGACTTGGAGCTGGCCCTCGCTGACCCGCACGCCATTGACTTTGGTGCCATTGCTGCTGCCGAGGTCTTTCACGCGCCAGGCCCCATCAACGAGCGATAGTTCGCAATGAGCGCCGGAGACATTCGGAAACCGCAGCACGATGTCAACGCTTTCCCGGCGGCCAATGATCAGCGTGGTCTTGAGCAAGGGAATCGGATCGCCGCCTCCGATAGGCTGGAGTTCGCCGTAAACCGACGGTTCGGAAGCCGGGCGAACAAAGGAGCGGGCGGCAGGATCGTGGGAAAACTGGTGGGGTTGCATCTGAGGTAGGGCGGAGAGTGGGCGGGGCGGTTTGGAACGCCTAGCCGGCGTGAGAAAAAGGCTGGCGACCCTTCTCGAAGCTAGCACTGAAACCTAGCACTGAAACCTAGTTCCAAAATAGGGTGCAGGGAGTTCAAGCGTCAAGAAATTTGTCCGAGACGAGGTTTTTTCGCCTCGAACCGGGCCGCCGGCCATTTCCGACGTAGACTGTGGTTGGACTGGAGTGGACCGGATGATCGCCGGCCGGCGTTTGCTAGCGGGAGGAAAGTCCGGGCTCCGTAGGGCGCGATGGTGGGTAACGCCCACCGGCCGTGAGGTCAGGGATAGTGCCACAGAAAATAGACCGCCGGCGGGGCTCGCCCCGCAGGTAAGGGTGAAACGGTGAGGTAAGAGCTCACCAGCAGGCCGGGTGACCGGTCTGGCTCGGTAAACCCCATCGGGAGCAAGGCCAAGCAGGAAGGAGTCCGATGCAGATCGGCACGAAACTGCCCGTTTCGTCACCACTTCCGGGTCGGCTGCTGGAGGCGTCGGGCAACCGGCGTCCTAGAGAAATGATCGTCGTTCCATGGGCCCTTTGCCGGGCCTGTGGGGAACAAAACCCGGCTTACAGGTCCGCTCCAGTCCATTTTTTGTTTCACCCGTGATTTTTAAAGTGGCCGGGAGTCGTCCCCGACCTACTTTGCCAGCTTGGCGGTGCGGCCAGACGTCAGTTCTCGGCTGCCTTCGCCGTCAATGAGCTTCATGAGCTTGGCAATACAGAGGTTGTTAATGCTGACCCGCATCTGGTCCGCCTCAGCCTTGAGTGTCTCGTGAAGGGCACTCGGCATTCGCACGGTGATCACCCGCTGAACCTCCTTGTCGGCGGGCCGCTCCCGCTCCCGCTCCCGTTCCCGCTCGCGGAGTTCATCAAGCATCTCCCGAATCCGGGCGTAGTGGGGGGTGCACTCAAACTTGACCAGAGCATCCGGCGTGCTGAACGTCCGACGGACGATTCCTTCCACCCCCAAGACCTCCCGGAAGAAGACCACCCATTCGGTTGTCATCGAGTGAAACCGTTCTGCTACCTCAAGGACCGCAGCTGCGGCATGGTCCGTTCTCAGCTTAGGCGTGTTGGGCGTCGACTGCTTAGGCATGGACTCGTGTTCCTTCACATCAGGCAATCTTCCTTCAATGCGGTTCGAACTGATCGCTTCAGACCCGAAGGGCATCAGCAGCAGAGATCAGCCGGCACTTCCACGTCGGTCGTACGGGATACTGTTTCATGGCGGTCAAGCACCGGCCCGAAGTGCAATTGCAGCAACGACTTACGTCGCAAGAAGGATGGACGACTTAATTTCTGGCAGGAGTGCCCGATTTGAAGGCAGCTGGCCCACTGCCCAGAAAGCAGGCAGGCCGAACGTTTCGCATTTGCCAGGTGTCCGGGCTGCTGCAGCCTGCAAATGTCGTCTCCGAAAGGAGTTTTTGCGATCCGAGCCTGCAGGTCACGACGTGTGAACGCGGGCAGGCCACGATGCGTGCCCCTCGCCCGCGGCCTCCTTAGACGAGGTGGTCCGGGACGGTTCGGTGGCGGATTCAGTTGTGCCAGATGCCAAACAGGAGCTGCGTCGGGCCCTTCAAGTACTATCTTGCGTTTTGCCCAACGCGTAGCACGGCAGGAAAGACGGTGCCGTGATCGCTCACAACACCCACAACACGACATGCCGCGGGAAGACGTTTCAGGTCTGTTGGCTCAGTGCCTAGACGGGCCTGCTTGTGGTGCTGTTCCTCGTGCCCACGCTTCTCCTTGCGTGGACCCAGAGTGAGTCGCGTCGCCGTGAAAAAATGAACTGGGAGTTGACTCTCGATCCGACGACACCAGATCCGGGGTTCGCACCAGCCGCCGAGGTGCCCACCAGCGGCGCCCGCCGCGTGACAATCGGTTTCTACTTGGAATCGATGAGTGATGTGTCACTCCACGATAGCCACTGGAAAGCGGTCATCGACAGCTGGTGCCGCTGGAAAGAAGGCCCGTCGGCACCGGGCGGCACCTGGGGTTGGAGCCCTCTTCGCCGCGGCGGCGAATTCCTACCTCGCTGGCACCTACGTTCCCGACACGAACGAATTTTCCCTGGCCGATATTGTCAACCTGCTCGGCATCGGGACGATCCTGATCACGCTCACGGAATCAACAATCTCGCTTTGGATCTATGAAACGCTAGACGATCCACCACTGTCGCGGCGTCTGGATCGCCGATCATTTTGGACGATTCTGATTGGATTTGGAGTCTCGCTCGCCCTCATTTTGGCTGGAGCGTTAAGCCACGGCGAACACGCCGCCCTGACTTGCCGGACTAAAGCCTGGCAGAGTGGGTCGACTACGCAGCATGAGCGCGGCGACAGGGCACCGCTTGAAGCTAAGAAACTGGATACTCCCCAGTCAATTTGCCGATTCTCTTCTCAAGCGACAGCAGGCTCTGCCGCAGCACGACCGAGAGGAATTATCGATGGCTAAAAAGAAACAATCCCTCGCCCAGCAGACCGTCGGGATGGCGACATCCTGGTTGCCGAAGCCGCTCGCCGATTTCTTCGCGACGCCCTCCGGGGCGAGTCTGTTCATGGTGGCGGTGCCGTTCCTCTTGGCATCCGGCGTGATCACGATCAACTGGAGCAACGGCACGCCGTCGGTGGCATTTGACCAGCAGCGGGCTGCGGTCGTCGAGCAGGAGATCGAGAAAGAAGTTGAGCAGCGGGTGGAAGTTCAGGCCCAGCAGGCCGCCGAACTGCTACGGGCCGAGGCCGAACGACTTCGGTCACCCGCCGCTGCTGCCCAGCAACTCCAGCCGATCTACCGCTAGAAATAATCGCTCAGCAGCAGCCAGTGCCGCCCACGCCGCACTTGTCTGGAGCCAGACAGGCAGTGTGTTTCGTTCCCAGATAAAAGAGGATGCCGGCGGGCGTGATTTCCGCGCCGCCGATGGGATATTGCGAGACGACGCCCTCCTCGTATTCCACTTCCATCGGGAGTTCATCCGACTGGAGAAGCGGGCCGGCAACGTTCATGATCATGCCGAGCTTCGTGGTCTCAAGCCGGTGGTCGAGGTCGTGGGCCACCCAGACCTGGAGCACGCACGATGTCAACGACCTGACCGTGCCGCCGCAATCGATGAAATCCTTGTGGACCCGCCCCACCTCCGTGATGTGGTAGTGCGCCGGCACAAACGCCTTGTCAGGCAGCATGAAGTGCATCTTCGCGCCGGGATTGGCAGCCAACAGGGCACGGAATTCGCGAACAGTCATCGGGTTTCTCCTCGGTTCTCCGCTGATTCTACCGCCATGCAAGCTGGCGGTCTTCAGGAGCGAACGCCGACGCCGAGATTCGTGAAGAAATGTGGCGTGGTCTCGTTGAGCCCCCAGCCGTTGGCGAACCGCCAGCCAAACGCCTCTCCGACCACCATTGTCGACTCTGTTGTGGGTCCATAGACGGGTGTGTAGCCCTGAACAATCAACGCCGACTCTGGCACCCAACCTTCCTGTTCGGAGGTCTCCACCTTCGTGCCGTAGAGCACTCGACTCTCATACTCTGCGATGACATCCTCGCCCCCGACCTCGGTTCCCGACACCGTGCCCGGGCCACCCGCCTCGTAGTTAAATCCGACGCGGAGTTCTACTTTTTCACCGATGCCCCGCCGCAGAAGCACCTCGGGAACGCTGTGTGCCTCCGGGCCGATGCGGTTGTCGATAAACGAATAAGAGGTTTCCAGAATCGATAGGCCGGCGCCGGCCGTGGTGGTCGCAAACGTGAATGCGTCGCGGTCGGTTTCAATCTCGTCGCGGACGGAAGCGGCTCTGGTTGTCACGGCTCCCGCTGCGACAGCGAGCAAGGCAGATAGCAGCAGATAGAAGCGACTCATACGGATTCGTACTCTCGGCCGTCAGCATGCAGGCCGACGCCTGCACGATCCCCAGCGAATGCTTCGCCACCCCTGCGACCGGAAAGATCGGCTCAACCGGAAGCCGCGTTTGAAGCCTTTGGACCAGCTACCAGCGTGGGCAAGCCAGCTTCTCAAACCCATCTCACTATCGGGTGTCTGCGGAACTGGGCGAGCGGAGCCTGACCTTGACGATTCGGCGACTGGCAAAGCCTGCGGGTGGTGCCTCCTCTGCTGATTCTCGGGCGAATGATTGTCCGCCGGTTGTACCGATCGACCCGCACACAACGCGAGATAATAAGGCACTGGAGCGGTGGCAGGCATGCGGCGGAATCGAATCGGAATGGTTGGCGCTGTCGGATTGGTATGCGGCCTGGTGCTGGCGGCGGCGGCCGTCGCACAGGAACAGGATTTCGTCGGCCGGCCGGGTAGCGTCGGCAACTTCGAGCGGTTTGATCCCGTGCTCAACGACGACGTGCAGGAGGGGATCATTCCGTCGGGGCAAGACTGGTATCTCTTCGGTGAGCCACAGAGAGCCGGTATCTACGGCTGGCTCGATGGTGGCTTCGTCGGCAACTTCCTTTTACATGAAATCATACAGCTCTCAGTTTGCCGGGCCATTTACCCACTGGGGCGGTCTGGCTCACTGGCGGGCCACCGACAACGTCGAGGTCACAGGTGGCCTCGTCAACGGCTGGAATAGCCTGGCCTCTGCCTACTCAGACGCCAACGTTCTCGGCCGCGCCCGCATGAAGAACGACAACAATTCACTGGCGACGACATTTGCGATCATCTCGGGCAACGAATCGAACGACTTTTCCTCTGTCTTTCAGCCCGCGCCAGTGCTGCAGTCGGCCAACCGCACCCGCTACAGCCTGCTCTTCGAGGTCCGGCCTTCAGACCGCTGGGAATATGTCTTCCATCAGTGGTATGGAGCCCAAGCCAATGGTGCGAGCGACGGCAGCACGGCGATCTGGACCGGCATTGACCAATACCTCTACTGGTCGGCAAGCAAAAACTGGAAGTGGGGCGGGCGGTTTGAATGGTTTGATGATATCGACGGCACCCGCGTCGGCCTCAATCGGCCGAGCAATCCCAACCACGTGCCGCTGCCGGGCAACTACTTCTCGCTGACCGTTGGCCCCAACTGGGTGCCCACGGGCAACATCCTCGTGCGGCCCGCATTCCGCTGGGACTTCTTCAGCGGCTCAAGCGGCGTCCGCCCCTTTAACGATGGAGTCAGCAACAATCAGACAATGCTCGGCTTCGATGCCATCCAGAAGTTTTAGCCATCACTGGCCGGCGCCGGCCGCGATAGCTTTCTGGATCTTGTCGAGGTTAAAGGACCCTGGCGACTGGCTGGGCGGATATTCCTGCATCGACATTAGGAATTTCCCTGCCAGTTGCTGGAGGGGAATAACGACGAACGGACGATCCAGAAACCAGTCGTTGTAGGTGTTGGAGCTATGCTGCGACTTCTCGAATGGATCGCGGCGAAGGTTGAAGAGGAGCGGCACCCGCAGTTCGGTAAACGGCTCCCGCCACACTCCAAACCCCTCACCTCGATTTTCCAGAAACACGCACTTCCAGTCGCTGTAGCGAATGGCCACGATCTGGCCGTCGTCGTTGACATAGAAAAACTCGTTGCGAGGCGATGCGGCTGACTTGCCCGCCAGATAATTGAGTTGGTTGTGGCCGTCTACGGCGTTGCGGTATTGCCGGCCGCCGAGAGCCACGCCCTTGGCCAACTGTTCCTTGATCGCCGGATTGCCGGCCGCCGCAGCAAACGTCGGCAGCCAGTCTTCGTGGGCCACGATGCCATTGAGCGTGGTACCCTCGGGAAAGTGGCCGGGCCAGCGGATGAAGGCGGGCACGCGATACGCCCCCTCCCAGTTGGAATTTTTTTCGCTGCGAAACGGTGTGGTGCCGGCGTCGGGCCAGGTGTTGTAGTGCGGGCCATTGTCGGTCGAGTAGAGAACGATCGTGTCGTCGGCGATGCCGAGTTCGTCGAGCACCTTGAGCAGGTCGCCGACGTGGCCGTCATGCTCCACCATGGCGTCGCTGTATTCGTCTTGCCCGGACTTCCCGAGATTGGCCTCCTTCAGATGGGTCCGAAAGTGCATTCGCGTGCCGTTCCACCAGCAGAAGAACGGCTGGCCGGCCTTGGACTGCCGCTGGATATAGTCCTTGGCGGCGGTAAGCGTCTCCTCGTCGATCGTCTCCATCCGCTTCTTTGTCAGCGGGCCGGTGTCTTCGATCGACTGGCCACCCTTCCCGTCAGCCCGGCACTTCAGCACGCCCCGCGGCCCGTACGTCTCTAAAAAGGTCTTTCCACTGGCTAGCTTCATGTCCCGCGGATAGTCGCGGTTTTCTGGCTCCTCCTGGGCGTTGAGGTGGTAGAGATTGCCGAAAAACTCGTCAAATCCATGCAGTGTCGGCAGGTGCTCGTCGCGGTCGCCCTGATGATTCTTGCCAAACTGTCCCGTCGCATAGCCGAGGCTTTTCATGACCGTGGCGATCGTGACGTCTGTCTTCTGCCAGCCTTCCTTGGCGCCCGGCAGGCCAACCTTTGTCATGCCCGTTCGGACAGGCACGTTGCCGCCGAGAAACGCAGCCCGGCCGGCCGTGCAGCTCTGTTGGCCGTAGTAGTCGGTGAAGGCAATGCCGCCGCGGGCAATGCGATCGATGTTTGGCGTGCGGTAGCCCATCATGCCACGGCTGTTATGGCTGATATTCCAGGTGCCGATGTCATCGCCCCAGATGACGAGAATGTTCGGCTTTTTGCCGGCAGGTGGCTGGGCATCTGCTGGGTTGCAACAAAGGCCAGTGCTCGCGGCGAACAGGACAGCAGCAAACAAACGCAAACAACTCGACATCGTGATATTTCCCGGGACAAAAACTAAAAGACTCCGGCGATCTTCGCCGGAGGGAGCTAGAGGTTAAGTCACGCGGCCAAACACCGTCAAGCGGCCGAGTCGCGTGAGCGACTCCCTGAGGTTCTAGGCCTAGCCGTTCTAGACATTGCTCCAGCCCGGCCGCGGTTTCTCATGAATCTGCGGCCGCGAGACTGCGGCCAGCGAGGCGAGCCGGCTGCGCTCCGCTGCAACAGCCGGGCCGATGAGATGCTCGATCGCCAGATCGAACCGCAGGCTCGCATTTGGCGCCAGTGTCACGACCCGCTGCTGCGATTCCTCGAACGACCGGGGATTCGGGAAGTTGGTGCCTGGCTCGAGGCCCGTTACATAGCCGTCGGCAAGACCGCCCTGATTCTTCCAAAGCGTGAAGTAGGGGAGGGTGTCGGTTTTCCATGAGACGCAGGCGGCATGCCGGCCTTCCGGGGCCACGAGCAACGCCGAGGCGATGCCCTTCTCGTCCGCGCGATGCCGCATGAAGTGGCACTGCTCGCCGCGGCCCGCCCGCGGACTCTCGAAGCGATTCCACGACGTGACGTCGGGGATAGCAGCCGCATCTCGCGGGGCCAATTCTTCGATCGCCGTCACCAGCTCAGCGCCAGGCCCGAGGTGCGGGGGCCCGAAGTTGATGTGGTAGAGCATCTGCATGGTGGCCGGCCGGTCGGAGATGTTTTTCACGGTGTCGGTCCATGAGACCCGCTGCCGATTGGCATGGAGCGTGAGCGAGGTTGTCAGCCGCAGGGCATGGCAGTGAAACCGCGTCTCGTCTACGGCGCCGGTGAGTGTGATCGTGCCGGCCGTGTCGTCGAGGGTGACATCGAGATGATGGGCCGGCAGGTTGGCGATCCGGCCGTGGAGTCCATGCTGGAGCCGGCCGGCTGCGTCGAAGTCGGGAGCCCCGTTGCTGACGAGGCCGCAGCGGGCCACAAGCTCGTCAAAGCCGTCGAGCCAGCCGAGCCCCGACGGCTCGGCAATCGGCACAAACCGTGGATGCACTGGCCCATGCACCGGTGACTGCCAGCCGAGTTCAAACTCGCCTGCCATGATCTTCCAGATGCCGAGCCCCCGGTCGGGAAGCACGAACACCTTCGTGGAGCCCGCCACGAGTTCGACGAGCAGCACGCCATCGCGGCGGCCGCCGGAGAGTCGCCGCGAGCGAACGGCCAGCGGACCGCTGGTGACATCGACCTTGTCGGCCGACGAAAATGACGCTCCCCGGTGGGGCGTGATCAGTTGCAGCGTGTGCGAAGACATAAATAGGTCTCCTGAAGGGGCCAGACGAAAGATAGAAACGGACGTGACAAGCGTGACAAACGTGACAAGCGTGACAAGCGGGAACGACAATCAGTGGCTCGTGGGCATTATAGAAAACCGCACG
>JBAXUW010000090.1:0-12521 GCA_037129495.1 Planctomycetota bacterium
CTCTGGCACTGCACCGCCGGGCCGGCAGAAGTCTCCTTCGCGGGGACTTTCGCCGCGGGGCTCTGTGGTAGTTCAGGCCTTGGCAGGGCGAAATTCCAACGCTCGTCGAGCTTCAGCCGATCCCGGCTTTCCGGATTGAGTGGGAGACGTTTTTGAGCGCTCCAACTCGCCTTGCTGCCCGCTGTGGCAAGGCAGGATGCCGCGGTTTTCGTGAAGAAGCTGCCCCGCGATTGCTGCGGTACGGCCGTGGACGGTACGATCTCTGGAAGTGGCCAAGCCCCCCCCTTTCCTCTGTCTTGACGAGGCATTCATGCTCAATGTGCGTTCCCGCTTCTTCTCGGCGTCGTCACTCACGCTGTTCACGGTTGCTGCAGGGTTGGCGATCTCCTCGGCCCCGATCCTCATGGCGCGGCAACCCGGCGGAGTCGCTGAGGCTCCTGGTGCGCCTGCGGTGCTGCAGAAGGTGCCGCCGCTGCCGGAAGGCACGCCGGAACAGTTGATGAAATTCATCGCCGGCTTAAAGCAGCAGGACGTTCGGCCAAACTCGCGGACGGAGATGATGGCCTACATGAAGGATATCGCCGCCGTCTCACTCCAGGCCGCCGATAAGATCCTCGCCCAGGTCAAGCCTGCCGATCCGTTCCACGATCCCGCCGCGAAGATGAAGCTCGAGAGCTTGATGATGCTCGGCCGGCTCGGTGATGAAAAGGCGGCCGCCGACATGGCGACCTATGCCGCGACACTGGCCAACAGTCCCTCACTGGAACTCGCCAAGGAGGCCCAGCGGCTGGTGCTCGTGGCCGAGGCGCAGAAAATCTTCTCCAGTGGAGACGTCAAGGCAGCGGAAGGATTAGTCGCGAAGACCGCCACGATGCTGGCTGCTGATCCCAATGACCAGATGACCGCAGGACTCGCGATGCAACTTGCGGGCGCCCTTGAGCAGATGCCCGACGGCGATGCGGTCGCGGCTGCCGCCTACCGCAGCTTTGGCCCGATCCTCGCCAAGAGCTCAAACGAGCAGATCCGCAAGATGGGAGAGAGCTTCGCCGGCACGCTCCGCCGCCTCTCGCTGCCCGGCAATCCGATGGAGATCAATGGCACGCTCTTAAACGGCCAGCCGTTTGAGAAGAAGTCGCTGGCCGGCAAGGTTGTGCTGGTCGACTTCTGGGCGACTTGGTGCGGCCCGTGCGTCGCTGAAATCCCGAACGTGCTGGAGGAATACGAGAAGTATCACAAGGACGGCTTTGAGGTGGTCGGCATCAGCCTCGATCAAGACCGCGAGGCACTCGAGAAGTTTGTCACGGAGCAGAAGCTGCCATGGCCGATCCTATTTGAAGAGGCAGGTGGGGATGGCTGGCAACATCCGATGGCAACTTTCTATGGCATCAGCGGCATTCCGACTGTGATCTTGATCGGCCGCGACGGCAACGTGATCACGCTCAACGCTCGGGGTGAGAAACTCGGCGAAGAGCTCGATAAATTGTTTAAGAAAGCGGGCTAAAGAGCGCTGTGAATTCAACACGCGGCCCGGTCTCAAAGCGGGCCGGAGCCTTTGATTCTTCCGGCATCCGCAAGGTCTTCGACTTGGCGGCGCGGCTTGAAGACCCAATCAATCTCTCGATCGGCCAACCCGATTTCGAGATGCCGCATGCGGCCCGCGAGGCGGCCAAGACTGCAATCGACGCGGGCAGAAATGGCTACACTCCCACACAGGGGATCGCCACTCTGCGAGAGCGGCTCGAGGAGCAGGTCAATCGCGACCTCGGCCAGCCCAACCGCCGGCTGTGCGTGACCAGCGGTTCCAGCGGAGCGCTCCTCCTGGCGCTGATGGCACTGATCGATCCGGGCGACGAAGTCATTATCTTTGAGCCCGCGTTTGTGATGTATCGGCCGCTGGTGGAGTTTCTCGGAGGCCGCTGCGTGGTGATCGACACAGCGCCGACGTTTCAGATCGATCTCGATCAGGTCGCGGCGGCCATCACTCCTTTCACCCGCGTGATCCTGCTCAACACACCGGCTAATCCCACCGGCGTGGTGGCCAATGCCGATACCGTCCGCAGCCTTGCACAACTCGCGGAGAGCCACAGCATCACACTGCTGAGTGATGAACTCTACCGGTCGTATTGCTACGATGCAGCCTTTGCCTCCCCTGCCCTCCACTCCGAGTCGGTGGTCGTTATCGATGCCTTCTCGAAGTCGCATGCGATGACCGGCTGGCGGGTGGGCTGGGTGCACGGGCCAAAGGCGGTCGTGGACGCCTGCACGATGCTGCAGCAATACACATTTGTCTGCGCGCCACAGGTGGGCCAATGGGCAGCACTGGCCGCGCTCGACTGCCCGATGGACCAGCCGCTTGCCGAATGCCGGCGGAAGCGAGATAAGCTCGTGGCGGGGCTGCAGGGTCATTACCACTTCGTGCAGCCGGGCGGTGCTTTTTATCTTTACCCCGAGGCGCCGGGGGGATCGGGCAAAGCCTTTGCGGAGCGGGCTGTGGAGCAGGAGAAACTGCTGGTCGTGCCGGGGCACGTGTTTGGCAGAGCCGACAGCCACTTCCGGGTTGCCTATACCGTCTCGGAAGAGATGCTCGAACGCGGCATCGCGGCCTTGCAGCGACTCGCCGCCACATACGCGTCAGACTGATCGCCGGCTCTCTTATTGGCATGATCGACGATCCCATTCTTGCCTTCGATATTGGGGGGGCCAACATCAAGGCGGCCGATGGGCTCGGCTGGGTCTACAGCGAGCCGTTTGAGCTTTGGCGGCAGCGGCACGAACTCTCCGCGAGGCTTGAGCAGATCGTGAGGCAACGCCGCCCGCAGCGGGTCGTGGCCACGATGACCGGCGAGATTGCCGACTGCTATCGATCTCGACGCGAAGGCGTGGCCGACATTGTCGCCGCACTCAAGCATGCAGCGTTGTCTGCGGCGAGGCTGGAATGTCCCGTGGGCATCTATTTAGTCGATGGTACGATCGTGTCGCCGGAGGAGGCGGTCTGTCGCCCGCTCGAGGCCGCCGCATCCAATTGGCACGCCGTTGCCCGCTTGGCAGCGGCGCTCGCCACCACAGAGCGGGCATTCCTCATCGACATCGGCTCGACCACGACCGACATCGTGCCGCTGCTCAACCGCGCGCCTGCAGCAATGGGCTGCGATGACGTAACGCGAATGGTGACTGGTGAACTGGTCTACACAGGTGTCGAGCGGACGCCTGTCGCCGCGATCGTGCGGAGCCTGCCGTGGCGGGGTCACCGCCGGCCCGTGGCGAGTGAACTCTTTGCGCAGTCGCTGGATGTCTGGCTGCTGCTGGGCGGGCTCGCCGAAGATGCCGATTCGCCGCAGACCGCCGATGGTGGGCCGGCCACCAGGGATGCGGCGCGGCGGCGGCTGGCCCGCATGCTGCTCGTCGATCCTGACGAAATCACGGAAGCGGAGGCGATCGTCATGGCGTCGTGGTGCGCCGACCGCCAAAGCCGGCTGGTGGCGCAGGCGGTCGACCGCGTGGCGGCCGCAGTGGGCTGCCGGCCGCAGTCGATCGTATTCTCAGGCCATGGCGAGTGCCTGGCCCGTCGGGCGATCGCGAGGCTCGGCTGGGATCTGGACTGCGTCTCGCTGCCAGACCTGCTGGGTGGCGACATCTCGCGGGCCGCGCCGGCACATGCCCTGGCGAATATCGCACGGGGGCTGTTGCCATGAGCGGGCTGGGGCAGAACGACACAGCGGTCGCCTGGCGACGCGGATGCGTGCGAACGGTGGTTCTCGGAGCTCGGCGGCCGGTGCTCGGATCGTTACTCGTTATGAAGATCGGCGGCAGTCTACTCTCGCGGCCCGGCTGGCCAGCTCTGCTGGCTGCGCTCGTGGCCACTCGCCCACCACGGCCGTGTTGCCTGGTGGTGGGCGGTGGCGCCGTAGTTGAGGGACTCCGGGCGATCGACCAGGCCACGCCGCAGCCGGCTGCGGTGATGCACGAACTGGCGATCGATGCCATGCGGCTGACGGCGCGGCTGGTGGCCGGTGCGGTGCGGCTGCCGCTGGCGACTACGCCTCCAGACGCTCATGGCGTGGTGGTGCTCGACGTGCCGGCCTGGCTGGCCGTGGGCTCACGCGCGACGTCACTCCCGGCCGACTGGCAGGTGACCAGCGATGCGATCGCAGCTCGTGTGGCTGTTGTGCACGGCGGGCAGCTGCTCTTGGCGAAAAGCGTGCCCCCTCCCCCCTGCCCCGAAAGCGCTGACCTGCTTGGGGCGCTTGCGGCCGCAGGCTGGGTGGACAACTACTTTCCCGCGGCCGCCGCGTCGCTCACGACGATCGAGTGGGCCGCCCCTGTTTGAGGCAAAAAGGGGACGCAGCCAATCCTGTTCGGCACGGCAGTTGCTGCCCCCGTGGGATAAGTTTTCTAACTTGTCCTCTTTGCTTTGCTCGGCGGCTGTGGCACTGCACCGCCGAGCCGGCAGAAGTCTCTTCCTCTTCGATAGGACCAGTTTTTAAAGCGAACGCTTAAAAATTGGCGGACGATGCGACCGCTTTTTGAAATCAGTCCCAGGCCAGGCCCGTCGCGGGGCGGGCGGCCAGCGCGATCGTGCGGGCCTTGCCGGTATCGGCCGACTCCGCCGTGTTTGTCGCGAAGCTCCAGGGCTGGAAGGCCACGCCGCCCGAGGCGCTCACCACCCAGCGACTGCCCTTCTTCACGCCATGGGCCACCGTCGGCACGCTCGTGGGCACATCGTAGGCCGGAAGCGGCAGTTTCCGGGCGTCGAGCAGCGGGCCAATATCGAGCCCAGCGCGGTCGGCCAACTGCCGGCCCTGAATCAGCGCGGCGACCACTGCCAGATCGACGCAGTTGATGAGTTCCGTAAACACCGGCTGCTTGACGGCGAGTCGGTCATAGTTGGTTGTCATCAGGCCGCACCACTTTTCAGCAATCGCGTCGGTGGCGGCCTTTCCCTTGCGAGTGCCGTCGGCACCGAAGAGATCATTTTCGGTCAGGCACTTCATTCGCCGGCCGTTGATCTGCCAGGCGAGTTCGTCAGGGTCGCGCGAGATCGGGTCGTAATCCGCCTCGAGCCAGAAGCGGGGGAGCGCTGTGGCGGACCGCGAGCCCGGAGCCACCATCGAGAGGTAGCTTGGTAATGTATTGACACCAGACGGTTCAATACCCATGCCGATTCGCTTCAAGTGGTAGTCGGCCGCCACCAGCACTCGGGCAAAGCGACTTTCCCCAGGAACGCCACCCACCGTCACCTGCTGCGGACCAAGCGCGTTTTGCATCGCCATCAGCGTGGCATCTGGATTCTGGCCAATCGTCTTCTGCGTGCGAAGATACGCCTGCAGCTTCATGATGCCGTCGGGCGTGGGATCGATCGAGCACTTGATGCCTCCTGAGCGGGCTGCATCGATAGCACGCAGGGCGACCAGGAGGTCTTCGAGTTGCAGGACTGGTCGGCCGCTGGTTGCGCCGACGAAGTTGCCGGCCGCATCGACGGTCATCCTATCGGCCGGACCGGCCAGAATAATGTCGTGGCCGTCGGGATCGACGAACACATGGGTGATCCGTTCCAGCCCGCCTAGAAAGAGCACGTCGGCCGGCAGTGGTCGGCCCGCGGGAGCCTCTGCCACGGCCGCAACGATCCGTGCCAGCGACACCTTGCGAAGCATGCTGGCCTTGCCGGGAGCTGTCCCTGTGTCGGCGAGCAGTCTGCGGCGATCTTCCGCGAGTGAGGCGGAGGCCTGGGGGTCGAGATTCGTGACAATGCCGCCTGGATTGATGGAGATACCGCCGACGGCCCCCATGCCCATGCCGCCCATGCCGCCCAGCTGGGCTGAAACAGCGCCCGGCCATGCGAAGGACAGCAGGATGACGGCGGATCCTAGCCTGAGCGACCAGCGGTCGCGCGGTGCGGTAAAGGTCGGGAAGTTTATGCCGCAGTTCATGGGCATCCTTTCATCACGACAGCGAGTCGTGCAGTTCATGCGATTCATGGCGTTTGTGGCGGAGACCCCGCCAGCGGGCTCGATTGCGGAGCTGCTCTGGAGATGCTAGCCGCCGAGGGTGGTTCGCGGCAAACCCGTTTCCGTCCGGAAAATAACCCCGTTTTTGCGTCAGCGGGCCGGTCAGTTCCGGGGGCAGCCGGCCGGCAATGGCCCGCGCTCTCCCAAAACGGCTGCTCCTGAGTCATGATGCAGGCAGAAATTCTTACAGCATGGCCGCTTCCGCCCCCACCTTTCTGCTCGTCCACGATCCGGTCACCGGCCGTGCCGTTATCCGTCTGTTACCGGGGGAACGCGTCACGCTGGGCCGCGCACCCACCAACCAAGTTGTGCTGCACGACGAGCAGGCGAGCCGGTTTCATGCCGAGATCTTGAGTGGGACGGAGGGCTGGTTGATCCGGGATCTCTCCAGCCGCAACGGCACGCTCGTCGCTGGCGGCCCCCTGACGGAGGATCGGCCGCTGGCTGCGGGCGACGTCATCGCCATCGGCCGGGTGGAGATCATTGTTTGCGACGGCAACCCGCCGGGTGATTCGACAAGCGAGATCGAGAATGTGAGTGGCACAGTAACAGGCGAGATGCCGGCGGACATCGCGGCCTGGCAGGCCTCAATCACCCATCGCCGCGCGAAGAGCCGGCTGCTCGAAGACATCCGAGAAGCGGCAGGGACGACTCCCCGTGTGGGGCGGGCGGCTGCGGAACTCTGCCGACTGGCCTTTTCACTCGGCCGGCCGCACGACCTCGCCACGGTGGCTGGCCTGGCATTGGATTCGGCCCTTCAGGGCGCGCAGGCGGCCCGGGGCATCGTGCTCTTGCCAGAACAGATCGACGAGCCGGTCGCTACGGGCGGTCACGATCCTTCGGTCCTGAAGCTGACCGCTGCTGTGCCGGCCGACTGGACTGCCACCACGCTGCCCTCCGGCGTGATTGTTGCGGTGCTGGGCACCGACGAGGCTGTGCTGGCTTTCGCGACGAGCCTTGTCGGTGGCCAAGGGGCAACGATTTCGGCGCCGGTGCGGGTGGGCGGCCGGGCCGTGGGCGTGTTGCATGTGGAGGTGGATGCTGGCAGCCACGAAGCCAGCCCCGATGATCTCGAATTCGTGATGGCGGTCTGCGACGCGCTCGGTCTGGCGATTGACAACCTTGCGGCCCGCGAAGCCCTCTCTTCGAAGCTCGCCCGCTCTGCCGTGGAGAACCAGCACCTGCGGCAGCGGCTCGGCGAAGAACTCCAGATGATTGGGTCGAGTCCGAGCCTGCGGAATATCCTGAGCCAGATCGAACGGGTTGCGGCCACGAAAGCCACGGTGCTTATCCGGGGGGAAAGCGGCGCTGGCAAGGAACTCGTTGCCCGGGCGATTCACGAGGCGAGCAACCGCCGCACCGCGCCGTTTATCTGCATGAATTGCGCTGCGCTCTCGGAGACGCTCCTTGAGAGCGAACTCTTCGGCCACGAGAAGGGCGCCTTCACCGGCGCCACGGAGCGGAAGGCAGGTAAGTTTGAGGCCGCCCACAAGGGCACCCTCTTTCTTGATGAGATCGGCGAGATGAGCCCGGCGATCCAGGCGAAGTTTTTGCGGGTGCTCGAAGGGCATCCATTCGAGCGAGTGGGTGGCAGTAGCCGCGTGCAGGTGGATGTCCGCGTTGTGGCCGCCACAAATCGCCATCTCGAAGAGGCGGTGGCTGCTGGCGAGTTTCGCCGTGACCTCTACTTCCGGCTCAAGGTCATCGAGATTCTCGTCCCACCGCTGCGAAAGCGGCCTGAGGATATCGAGACGCTGGCGACGCATTTCCTCAAGCGGTTTGCGGCGGAGGCCGGCCGCCGCCTGAAGGGTTTCACGCCGGAGGCGCTCTCTACGATGCAGGCCTATCACTGGCCGGGCAACATTCGCGAGTTGCGGAACTGTGTTGAGCGGGCCGTCGTCTTGTCGCAGGACGAGTGGGTCGATGCCGACGAACTGGCGCTCTCGCACCTTGCCTCGGCCAGCGACACGGGCCGGATGCCGACTGGCCGGCCGGCGGTGTTCACGCCGACAACGCTCGACGAGATGGAGCGGAAGCACGTGCTGACGACGCTCGAGGCTGTGGGAGGCAACAAGACAAAGGCCGCCGCGATTCTCGGCATCGAGCGGTCCACGCTCGATCGCAAGATGACCCGCTGGGCGAAGGACTGAACCGAGACTCCGTCGTCTCGTCACCGGTCTTTGAGTGGGATAAGAGCAGACCGGCAAGTTAAAAACTCGCCTCCACGGGGGAGGGCCACTGTCTTTCGTGGGATACGTTTTCTAACTTCTGCGGATCGCTTTAAAAACTCGCCTCCACCGGAGAAAGCTAGAGGCCGAAATACTTCTTCCAGCCCTCGACGTCGGCCGGACTCGGTTCCGGCGGCTTGACATCACGCGGACGGCGCCGGTCGCGCCGCTCCTGCCGCTTCGTGAGCAGCCACTCCTCGCTGGAAATCGCAGTGGCTCGGCAACGGCGGGCCGCCACCTGGAGTCTCCGATCACTCGAGACCACTATCAGGCTCGATGGGGCGTCGTCGTTTTCGACGAGCTCCTCGATCAGTGAGTCGGCATCGGGATATTCCCTCGCAAACCAGACCCGGATGCCGCCATGCGTGAGCCGCGACGGTAGGCCGTCGGGGGCCCGCGCTGCGTCAAATACGACGATGGTGCTTGCGGCCTGATCACCCAGCAGGTCCAGCAGCATGTCAAGGAGCGCCACTCTTGACTGCTCAAAGCCCCGCGGTCCGCGGTCCTCACCGAAGACGCCCGACGCATGCAGCAGGTTGTAGCCGTCGATGATGAGCGTCATGGCAAAGGAGAGAAACGCGGCAGGTCAGTTCTGGCCCAACCGGTATTTCACACGGCCTGCCACGATCGTCGCCACCGCCCTGCCCTGCAGCGTCCAGCCGTGAAACGGAGTATTGACGCTCTTTGAGCGAAATGACTTGACGTCGACCTTCCAGGAGAGATTCGGGTCGATCACCGTGATGTCGGCAACAACACCCGCCTGCAGCGTGCCACGGTCGACACCCAGAATCCTGGCGGGTAGCAGACTCATGCTCTCGATCATCCGCGACCAGCCGATCTTGCCGGAGGCGACCAGCCGCGTGATGGTCAGGCCGACCGCCGTCTCCAGGCCAAGGATGCCAAACGGAGCGCGGTCGAACTCCAGCATTTTCTTCTCCGGAGCATGCGGCGCATGATCGGTAGCGATGCAGTCGATCGTGCCGTCGACGATCCCGGCAATGATGCCCTCCACATCGGCGGCCGTCCGTAGCGGTGGGCTCATCTTGAAGTTGGAGTCGAAGCCGCGGAGCCCCTCGTCGGTGAGCGTGAAGTGGTGCGGACAGGCCTCCGCCGTCACGCGGCTGCCGCGGGCCTTTGCGGTCCGAATCAGTTCGACGCCTGCGGCTGTCGAGACATGCATCACATGCAGTCGGCCACCGGTCATGTCGGCCAGGGCGATGTCGCGACCGATCATTACCTCCTCAGCCGCGGCGGGCATGCCAGTGAGCCCCAGCACAAGCGACACGAGCCCCTCGTTCATCACGCCGCCACGGGAGAGTTCAAGCACCTCCTCGTGGGCGAGGATCGGCTTGTCAAACATCCGGCAGTATTCGTAGGCCCGCCGCATCAGTTCGGCATCGTAGACCGGCGCTCCGTCATCGCTGAAGGCCACGGCGCCGGCTTCCACCAACTGGCCGATCTCAGCGAGTTCCTTCCCCTCGCGGTTGCGGCTCACGCAGCCCACCACGAAGACATTGCAGGTGTCGGCGCGGGCCGCCTTCTGGTGGATGAATTCAACGGCGGCCTGCGTGTCGATCGGGGGCTCTGTGTTGGGGATGCAGGCAACGCTAGTGAATCCCCCAGCAAGCGCCGCTCGCGTACCGGTCTCGATCGTCTCGTCTTCCTCGCGGCCCGGTTCACGGAGGTGGACGTGCATGTCGATCAGGCCCGGGCTCACAATGAGGCCAGCGGCGTCGAGCGTCTCGTCGGCTGCCTCGCTGCCAGGGCCGATCGCGACTACTTTGCCGTCGCGCACCAAGACGTCGTCGATCCGGTCGATGCCCTGCGCGGGATCGACTACTCTGCCACCGTGGATGAGAAGGCTTGCCATCAGTGGTTCCTTGCGGCGACGCCGGGCTGAAGAGGGGCGTGGGCGGCAGCCGTTTCTCGCGGCCCGCAGGTCAGCCAGAGCACGCCCATGCGGACGGCCAGACCATTGGTAACCTGATCGAGGATCAGCGACTGACGGCAGTCGGCCACCTCAGCGGTCATCTCCACGCCCCGGTTGATCGGCCCCGGCGCCAGGATCAGCAGATCGGATTTGGCCCGCTTCAGCCGATCGCTCGTCATCGCATAGAGATGGGCATACTCACGGACCGACGGGAACGGACGCATGTTTTGCCGTTCGAACTGGATCCGCAGCAGGTTGAGCACGTCGCAGCGGGGCACAATCGCGTCGAGATCGTGCGATACCTCAACGCCAAACTGCCGCCACCGCTCCGACACAAGCGTGGGCGGACCGCAGAGGATCACCTTCGCGCCGAGTTTTAGAAGCCCCCAGAGGTTGGAGCGGGCGGTGCGGCTGTGCGCGATGTCGCCGACGAGCCCGACCGTCACGCCCGTCAGGTCGCCGAGGCGTTCTCGGATCGAGAAGATGTCGAGCAGACCCTGTGTGGGATGCTCGTGCGGCCCGTCACCGGCGTTGATGACGCCGACGTTAAGGTGCTGGGCCAGGAGGTGGGGCGTGCCCGGCGTGCTGTGCCGCACGACCACGGCATCGATCCCCATCGCCTCAAGGTTTTTCGCAGTATCGATAAACGACTCACCCTTTGACAGGCTGCTCGTCGAGGCGGAGAAGTCGACCACGTCGGCGCCTAGTCTCCGGGCGGCGAGTGAGAAGCTTGTCCGCGTGCGGGTGGAATTTTCAAAGAAGAGATTGACGACTGTCGAGCCGTTTAGCACGGCCAGCTTTCGCCGACAGTTCTGGGTGGCCTCCTTAAAGAGGGCAGCCGTGTCGAGGAGGAGCCGAACCTCGGCGGCTGAAAGACGTTCGAGATCGAGCAGATGGCGGTGCTGCCAGGCGGCTGGCACGTGTTCGGTCTGGAAGGGTGCGGGCGTCATGTGGAGAAATAGGCAGTTTGGTGGCTGCCGGCAAAGCGTCGCCGGCCCGGACTGGGCGGGCAGAGTGTAGCAGTTTGGGCCGTTTTTCGCCGCCGCCCGTGGAACAGCTCTCCGGCGGACGGCTGGCCTTGCCTCGGCAAGTGGAAAATTTTTACTCTACCACCGCATTGCCGCCGCAGTCTGTCTTCTTGGGCAGTGTGGGGTCGGTCTCTGAGGAATGGTCTTTCGGGGCCCTCCTGTTGGTTGTGAAGAGAAACTACATGAATAGCTCCCCTACTCTGTGTCGCGTCAGGTGTCACGCACGCTGGTTTGGCAACCGGTGGTTATCGCTGATTGCAGTCGCGGGCCTCACGACGGCGCCCGGCTGCACCTCGGTGATCAGTTCGGCCTATCTACGCGATGCCTGGCTCGACGTCGTGGAGCATGCCGTCGAGAAAGAGCCTGAGCAAGCGGCCGGAGAAAAGGGAAACGAGAAGGATCGGCGGAGCGCCAAGGGGATCGCAAAGCGAGACGTCGGTGATGATGAGGCACAGTCAGCGGCGGAATCGATAGCGGTCGATCCGCAGCCGCTCATTTTGCTTGACGAGGCGGTTGAAAAGGCAGAAAGCCAACTGGCGGATGCGGGGGGGCTCACCGAGGCCGCCCGTTCCATGCTGATCGCTACGCTCAAATCCACGCCCCGGCAGGATTGGCCGATCGTCGTCGAGGAGTTTGCCGCGGCATTGGCCGTGGCCCAGACGGCGAGTGGTCTTGAGCAGTCTGCGGCGACGACTGAGCCTTCACCAACACTGTCGCCTTCTGCCACGACCTCTGCCGCGGTCGCGGAGCCGGTCGCACCGCTGCCGCCGACCGCCGCAGCGATTGAAGAACCGCCCCCGCACGCCATAGTGACTGCGGAGCCCGTGCCGCCGGCCTTCTCTATTCAAAACGCCTGCTTTGCCTCACGGGTGCGGGCCTGGGGTGTCGTCGAGCGGTTTGATGCCTCACGCTTTCAGCCGGGGCAGGAAGTGATCGTCTACTTCGAACTCGATCAGCTCTCCGCCCGAGAGCACGTCGACGGCCACACAACCCGCATCGATACGTCGCTGCGGCTGGTCGGTGCCGATGGCCGACGGATCCACGAGTGGACGTTTGAGCCCCTCGAGGAGACCTCTGAAGGACGTCGACACGACTACTTTGCTCGGTATCTCGTCACGCTGCCAGAGACGCTGCCGGAGGGGCAGTGTCAGCTGGAGGTCGCTGTGAGTGACGCGATCGCGGGCCGCACGTCCCATGCGAGCCTGCCGCTGGAAGTTGCGGGGCGATAAATTACCGCCGCGAAGCCACCGTTCCTGAGTGGGATACGTTTTCTAAAACTTGTCCGCTTCACGACAAACATGGCCATCCTGGCCATTTTGTCTTGGCCGGC
>JBAXUW010000091.1:0-12421 GCA_037129495.1 Planctomycetota bacterium
CCCCTGGCCCGCCAAACCCGCCGCGGCCTCGCGATCGTCTCCGTTTCGACATGGATACAACACACCCCTGGAAAAAGGCTCGGAACACACCCGTTCAGAACGTCCGCTTTGTCCAAACAAAGCGGCCACGCTAGGCGGGGAGACAGTCGACAAGACCGAAAGACTTCGGAATCCAATTGCTCAACGTAAGCGTTTGGAAAACCGGAAGCACATCCCGGGGAGGCCGTACAACGGCCTGTAAACTCGAAAAACCTTGGTGAGATTCTTCGGAGGAGACAAGGCGGCTTTTCCGACGGGAAAGACCTGTCGCCGTGAAGCCAAGATTATCTTCCGACCGGGCCGGAATGTCAAGCGGCGGGCCGCTGGTTGGGCTAAGGGGCCGGTGCAAAACGCCGCAATCTGGGCGATCTAGAGGAGCATTTGTGGCATTCCAGGACAACAAATCGGGGTTCATGGCATTTTCGTTGTGATTCCTACGACCCGTTCGACCGATACATCTTTCGGACCTAGTGTTTTCTAACTGCGTGGTGATTCCTATGCCAAACCTGCATCCTATCTGCCGTTTCCTAGCCGTAATGGCCCTGCTGACTGCCTCCTCGGGCTGGGCTGTTGCCGCGTCCACCACGGTTCTCTGGCATGCTGATCTCGCGACTGCCCGCCGGGCCTCCGAGATCAGTCGTCGCCCTGTGCTGGTGATTTTCACCGCTTCATGGAGTTTGGCGAGCACCACGCTCGACCGCACGACACTTGCCAGCGACGAAGCCGTGGCACTCATTACCGCCTGCTTTGAGCCGGTCTGCCTGGATGTCGATACGCACGCCGAGACCGTCCGCCGCTTGGGAATCACCCGCGTGCCGACGGCTTGCGTCTTGACGGCTGATGAACAGGTGCGGTCGAAATTTGAACTGCCGGAAACGCCCGCCGTGTTCGTGGCCAAAGCCGCCCGCGCCGCCCAAGACGCTGCCTTGGCCACCGCAACCCCGCAGCCGTCCCCTGCCGTTACCACGGCAGCAGACCAATTAGCCAGACGGCCAGCTTTTGGTTCCGCCGGTGAGTCGCCAGGTGGGAGATCTACGAACCCCGTTGCAACCAAGGTTCGCATGCTCTCCGCCTTTGCCAGTGAGGATGCGCCGGCGAGCAGTGCCGCCGCCACCATCGCCGCCTCGTTCCGGGAACCGGCGGCTCAGACAACGTTCACGCCGCCGGCACAGCCGACCGCTGCCCCGCTGATCACCATCGCGGCAGCCACGCCGCCCGCAAGCGCATCTGCTCTCGTCAGCCATGCTCCCGATCCCTTCACGGCCCTCACGCCAGATGCCATCCCGGCTTCACGGCCGGAGACTGACGCAGTGCCTGGTCCACTCACAAACATGCTCACAGCTGCGCTGCCTGATTCGCCTAGTGATGCGCCGCCGGGTCCTCATACGCCTGATGGATCACTGGAAAGAACTGTCTCGCAGACACCGCTGAGTATTGAGCCCGCTCCCACGCAGTCGGCAGCCACGCCCGCCCGGTCCACCTCCTGGCTCGGGCTGCAGCTGCCGCAGCCCACCGCTCCCACGCCGACAGTCGCTGCCGCCACACCAGACGCCCAGTCGACAGCAGACGTCGCACCGACCACCGCACCGACCGCCGCGCAGACGCCGAAAGAAACGTCAGGCACGACTGTCGCCGACGCCCAGCCCAAGAAGCCGGCGACATCCGCGACTGGGTCGCTGCTGGCGGCGCTGCAAAAACCGTTCAGTCTGTTCTGGAAGCCTACTGCCGCTAGCAAGACTGCCGACGCGGGCAAAACTGCCGACACTGGATCAACTGCCGATACAAAGAAGAGCCCCGGCGTGACGACCACGACTCCCTCCCCGGCAATGCCAGTCACTTCGGCAACGCCAGCGACCGAAGCCACCGCCGCCACGACGGTAACGGAGCCCGATTCCTTCGGCTCAATGCCCGTGGGCTTGGAGGGGTATTGCCCGGTGACGCTCACCGAACGCGGCGCATGGGTCGAGGGCCGTGCCCAGTGGGGCGTGCGGCACCGCGGCCGTACCTACCTCTTCGCCGGAATCGAACAACAGAAGGTCTTCCTGGCTGATCCCGACCGCTACGCACCCGCGCTCTCCGGCGACGATCCCGTGCTAGCCTTCGATGCCGGGAAGAGTAAGCCGGGCCAACGCCGCTACGGCGTCACCTATCAGTCGCGGATGTATCTCTTTTCCTCGACAGACACCCGCGATGCCTTTGCGGCAAACCCTCAGCGCTACACAGCGAACGCGCTGGTCGCCGAGCACCGCCAGCCAGCCGGCGGCACGGTCATCCGCTGACTCCTCTGCTCGGCCGCCTTTGCTTACTCGGCCCAACCGCGGCTCCGCTCGACGGCGGCCCGCCACCGCGTGAGCAGCCGCGTGCGGGCTGGCTCCGCCATCTGAGGCGAGAAGACCCGCTCCACCCGCCGCGCTTCAGCCACGGCCGCCTGATCCGGAAAGAAGCCGATCGCCAGGCCCGCCAGCAGTGCCGCCCCCAGGCTCGTGGTCTCCAGCACCGCGGGCCGCTCCACCGGCAGCCCCAGCACGTCGGCCTGGAACTGCATGAGAAGATCGTTGCCACTGGCACCGCCATCCACCCGCAGTCGACTCAGGCCAGTGCCTGCATCCTGCTGCATGCAGGCCACGACGTCGGCCACCGACAGGGCAATGGCCTCGAGGGCTGCGCGGGCGATGTGGCCCCGGTTCGTGCCTCGCGTGAGGCCAATCATGAGCCCCCGCGCGAAGGGATCCCAGTGGGGTGCGCCCAGGCCAGTGAGCGCCGGCACGAGCATCACGCCGCCGGTATCCTCGACAGTCCGCGCGAGCGCCTCGATCTCCGAGGGGTGGGCGATGATCCCCAGGCCATCTCGCAGCCAACCGACGAGACTGCCCGCCACAAACACCGAGCCCTCTAAAAAATAGTCTGCTGGCGGCGGCGAGAGCCCTCGGCCGGCGGGCACCACGCAGGCCGGCGTGGTGAGCAGGCCATGCCGGCTGGCCACTGGCTGATGCCCTGTGGAGAACATCAGAAATGCGCCGGTACCGTAGGTGGTTTTCGCGTCGCCAGGCCGTGTACAGCCCTGACCAAACGCCGCCGCCTCCTGGTCGCCGGCGCAGCCCGCGATCGGGATCGGCGTTCCAAACCAGGCCGCGTCGGTCTCGCCATACGATCCACTCGACGGCCGCACCTCTGGGAGAATCGCCCGCGGCACGCCGAAGTGGCTGCAGAGTTCGTCGCTCCAGCGCAGTTCGTGGATGTCGTAGAGCAGTGTGCGACTGGCGTTGGTGACATCGGTGGCATGCACGCGGCCACCGGTGAGCCGCCAGATCAGAAATGTGTCGACCGTGCCGAAGAGAATCTCGCCCGCCTGACACCGCGATCTGAGGCCCGGCACAGTCTCTAAGAGGTGCACGATCTTCGTGGCAGAGAAGTAAGGATCCAGCAGCAGGCCGGTGCGACGGCGGACCTCGTCTTCAATGCCCTCTGCCCGCAGCCGTCGGCAGATCGGGGCCGAGACGCGGCTCTGCCAGACAATCGCCGGCGCGACAGGCCGGCCGGTGATGCGATCCCAGAGGATCGTCGTCTCCCGCTGGTTGGTGATGCCGATCGCAGCCACTTGATCGGCGGCGGTGCCACTCGACTGGAGCACGCGGCGGCCGCAGTCAAGCTGCGACTGCCAGATCGCCTCTGGGTCGTGCTCGACGATCGCGATCTCGCCAGCATCGTCACGAGCATCGTCGCCGGTCCGCATGAACTCGGTCCGGATAATCTGGGGAAACTCCTCTTGGGCCGTGGCCAGCGGCCGCCCCCGCCGATCGAAGAGGATCGCTCGACTGGATGTCGTGCCTTGGTCGAGCGCGAGGATACAGGTTGTGGCCGGTCTGGCGTTGGTCATGGTCTGCTCCCGTGGGTGATGTTTCCAGGCGGCAGGATTCTGCCATACTTTGTTGCAAGTCGAGAGACGCTTTCGGCGACCGCAGAGGCGACTTTGTCCACAGGCAGGATGCCGGCGCGAGCCAGTGCTACCGCCACATCCTCGATCGCCTGAATGCAAAGTCCCTCGTGAACCGAAAGCATCAGCCGCCGCTCGATCACGTCGTCGAGTGTGGCGGCCCACTCGTTACGCACGCAAAACCCCACCGCAGCCATCGGCAGGCCGACCCCGCGAATGAGGCAGCCGTCAGCGTCTTGCCAGACCGCTGCTGCCCGCGCCCCAAAGAGACCGACGAGCCGGTCGGCGACCGCGGCCGCCTTGGCGGGCGACACGCCCGCTGCGAGGGCCGCAGCGTGGCCCTGCTGCACCGCGGCGGCTCGGGATGGTCCGTCGCAGGCTCCGGGGAGCGGCCGCTCCCGTGAGTTGCCAACCACCGGTAGGCCCAGCGTGCCGAGCACCTCGGCGGCCGTCGTTTCGGCAAGGCTGCGGCAGGTTGTGAGCTTGCCCCCCACGATCGACCAGAGCGGCACCGGGCTCTCGGCCTGCCGCACGAGCAGATGGCGGCGGGTGACGCCCGCAGGCAACCGCAGGCCGGCGCCGCGAGCGTTCCCCACAAACGGCAGCGGCCGCACGCCGCAGTAATGCTGCTGCACATGGTCGCGGCCGACGGCAATGGCTGGAAACAGTCTGGCCACCGCCGTGAGCAGGTAGCCGATCTCCGCCTCATCAGCGCGGGCCGTAGCCGGATCGCCTGAGAATGGAATGTCAGTCGTGCCGACGAGTACGAGGTCGGGGCCAAAGGGAAGCACGAAGACCGGCCGCCCGTCAGCCGCTTCAGCATAGACACCGTAGTCGGCAAGCGCCGCCCGCAGCGGTGGGCAACGCACGATCAAGTGGCTCCCCTTCGTGCCGCCGATCAGCTGGCGACCGGCGGGCGGAAACAGTGACTCAAGAGTCTTGTCTACCCAGGCCCCGGTGGCGTTTATGATTGCATCCGGACGCACCTCAAGCTGCCCAATCACGAGCATGCCGTCAGGGCGGAGCCGGATCTGCTGATGGTTGTAAACGTCAAACCGCGTGCCCGCAGCCGCCGCAATGCCGCGAGCATCGACGAGCAGCTCCACCGCAAACCGTTCTGGAAAGAGCAACTGGGCATCGGCATAGATGCCCGCAAAAGGAAAGGCCTGCAGATCGACGAGCGGCAGCCCCCGTGCGCTTCCGGCTCGCACCATCCGGTGCCGCGGCCAGCCCGCGCCGGCCGCGAGCAGATCGTAGAGCGAGAGCCCAATCCCGACCGTCCAGCTCCCACGGCCGCGTGGCCCCAGCCAGACGCCGGCGAGCGACTCCCAGCCGACCAGCCGGGCGGCGGCGGCCCAGAGCCCGCCCCATCTGCCTTGCACGGGCAGATAGAATTGGAGCTGCCGCACGAGGTGTGGAGCCAGCCGAACCAGCCGGTTGCGTTCGACGAGGCTCTCGCGGACCAGCCCAATCTCGCCGAATTCCAGATACCGCAGGCCGCCGTGGATCAGCCGGGTAGACCAGGCGGTGGCGCCGGCGGCGATGTCGCCTGCATCGACCACGATTACGCCCACGCCAGAGAGCGTAAGCTCCCGGGCGACGGCGGCGCCGTTGATGCCTGCCCCAATCACGACAACCGTTTTTCCCAATGACATGCCAGGCATGCCGTCTGTCGTCGCCCCTGCCACCGGCGGTATGCTCCATCGACTTTCCAAGCGTGTTTACCCCTTGTGTGCTTCCGCCTCGCGTGTTGAACCCCAGAGTTTTTCGGAGTCCTGCTGTGTGGCTGCTGTGGCCTGCTTCATTTCGCCGTCCTACTTCAGCTCACCGTAGTGCCGAGCCTAACGCACGGCCTTCATTCCCGTCTGCCTCGGGCCGGCCGTGGAGCGGCCCGGCCTGCATCAGCCTGGTGATGGTTGCCTGGGGAATATGCCCGGCCGCCGCTGCCGAACTCGACCTCACCGTGACGGCGACTTGGAATGGCGTCAGTCTGCGAGACTGGACGAGCCGGATCAGCCGGATCAGCGAAACGGCCGGGCTGCCGGTGCTCGTCGATATTCGTCTCGATCCCGACACGACCATCTCGCTCGACTGCCGCGACGAGCCGCTCAAGCAGGTGCTCGGGCGCGCCGCCGCACTCGCCGGCGGCGAGTTAGCCGTGCTGAAGTCATCGTTCCAAATCGCACCGCCCGGCGTGGCAGAGAAGTTAATCCGCGCTGAGGCAGCCCGAATGAGTCGGCTCACCGCGCTGCCGCCGCGACAACGAGCACTGCTCACTGCGGCAAGCGCGAGCCACTGGCCAGCGGGAGCCCGCCCCCGCGATCTCATCGCTGCGATGGCCGCTGACGCTGGCATCACCATCCGCGACGTCGACCGCATTCCCCATGATCACCTGCCCGGCCTGTTGCTGCCGAAGCTCTCACTCGGCGAACGGCTCGACCTTCTGCTGTCAGGCTACGACCTCCGGATCGACTGGCAGGCAGCCCAAAACGCCGCGGGTATGCCAACAGGCTGCATCATTCCACTCGCCGCCGACTTGCCGCCGACGGCCGCCGCCACTCTTCCGCCAACGCCGATGACCAAGCCAACTGGCCGACGCCCTAACGCTGAGCTGAAACCGGCCGCGGCCATGTCGACATTTTCCCTGAAGGTCGCCGCGCCGCTTGATCAGGTGCTCGCTGCGATCGCCGCACGGCTAGGGCTCACGCTCGAGCTTGATCGCGAGTCACTCACCCGCCGTGGCATCGCCCCCAACGAGATCGTGCGCGCCGACATCAAAGACGCGACCCGGGAGCAATTGCTCGACGCCATCTTAAACCCGCTGACCCTTGAGCGAACGATCGACGGAGGCACACTCCGCGTCTTTGCCCGACCGTAAGTGGGATAAGAGAGGACCGGCAAGGTGGAAAACTCGCCTTCTGGGATAAGTTTTCCAACTTGTCCGCTTCGGCACATCGGGAGATTTTTAGCGACTCGGGGGAGTGGCGGTGGATGTGGCCAGCCGCCGGGCGGCCTCGAGATTACGGCGTGTGGGCTGGTCGTTTGGGCTGATGCCTAGAGCGGTCTCATAGGATTCAATCGCCTCGCGATACCGACCCTGCCGGGCCTGGGCCACGCCGCGGTTGGACCAGGCCCGGGCGTCTTTCGGCTGCTGTCGAATCGCGAGATTAAAGTCAAATTCTGCCTTGCCAGGCTCGTTGGTGGCCAGGTAGGCGAGCCCACGATTGAGATAGGCGAGCATATAGGTGCGGTCGCGGCGGATCGAAGACGCATAGGCGTTGATCGCCTCCAACTGGCGACTGAGTTCGATGAGCGTCAGCCCGCGCCAGAGTTCCGGCCGCGGGTCGTCATACGCGATGCCCGCCGCCTCCTCGAAATCTTCCAGCGCGATGCCATAGAGCCCCAGATGAAACCAGGCGATGCCGCGTCGCAGGTAGAGCTCTGGCTCCTTCGAGTCGATCTGGATCCCCTTGGAGCAGGCCTCGACAGAGCCTCTAAAATCACCCAGCCGCCGCAGCACCACGCCGAGCGCCAGATGCCCCATCGGCAGCGAAGGGTCAAGCTTTACCACGTCAAGAAGCAGGTCTCGGGCCTCTGCCAGCTTGCCCTGTTGCTCAAGCTTCTCCGCCGTGGCGAGCTTTTTTTCCGTTTCGGTCGGCTCCCACTGCTGCTCATCCTCTGACTCATCAAACCCAAACCGCTGGTCCCGCCGTCGCGGTTCAAGCGATCCGTTACCGGAGTCTCGATCCCGCTCACGGGCAAACGGAACTGGCATCCGCTCCCGGCGTTCGGCAGGCCACCCCGGCACCGCAGTCTCTGGGAAGGGCACCGGTAACTTGGGTTGCGGCTTGGCAGGCGCACGCGGTGGGGCCGGTGGCACGGCGCTGGGCTCTTTTGCCGCCGGCGACTTCGATGCGCCGGTGCCAAACGGGTTGAGTTCGTCGGCAAACGGGTCGTCCTGAGCCCGAGCGGACGGGCCGATCGCTACGGCGGTCGCTGCCAGAGCAACGGCCGCAAAGACGAGCCGGCGCAGTCGACAAACGGCGGATGACCTACCCATGACATTCATGACTTCCATAACTTGGAAATCGACCACCTGCACCACCTCTGGAGAGAACCCGCAGCAAAGACTCTTCCAGCCCTACACCTGCTGCGATCCGATCAACCCTCCCAAACGCTCTTCGATCCCCTCACGAATCCGTCCGGCAAACAGGGCCGCCATGCCCGGAACCTGCAGCCCGACCACGAGTTCTTCGACGAGGATGTCGACTGTGCCATCGAATTTCATACCGCTGACGGTGAGCAGCACGCGAAGCCGATCGTCGCCATCCCAAGTAGCATCGATCTCGCCGACCGTCGCCGAATATTGATCCCGCGCCCGCACAAGGGCGTTATCCAAACGCCGCCGAACCTCGTCGCGCTCAAGCGTATGGGGCACCCGCACTTCGATCGATTTCACTGCTCTTCTCCTAGACTAAAACAAGACTGAAACTTACGAGGGGATATTCAAGGGGTGAAAAATGTGTGGGTCGAAGCTGGCGAGGAGCCTTCGGGCCCAGCGACACGCAGCCAGACGGCCCGCCGCACAAGCGTCGCCTGCACAGCCCCGTCTCTGCCATTGAAGCATACGGCCGACCGCAACGCGACCACGTCGGGCCGGAGGGCCCAGGCCGCGGGGATTTCTGCGACCGTGATCCGACCGGCCACGGCCACCTGCAGGCCGGCAGCCCGGGCGGCCGCGACCCATGCCGCCGGCCGGTCTGGCGGACAGCAGTCGAAGAGTCCGCCCGCCGCTTTATCAAACGTGTCGATGAGCAGTGTGCGGCAGCCCAGCGTGGAGGCAGCGGCGATCACCTGCTCCGGCGACGGCGCACGTGCCCGCTGCCAATCAGCGTAGGCCACCGCCACCCGCTCGGTGCCGGCGGGCAGCTGCTGGAAGAGGTCTTGCAGCCGTTGCTGCCAGGGAATGTGAACAGCCCCCGCGAGGCCAATCTTCAGGGCCGCTGGGGGCACGGCGGCGGGCGGTAGCAGCGGCCAGACCCGCGAGACGAGGTCGAGGATGACCGCGGCGGCCGAGTCGCTCCCCAATTCACCGCAGGCCATCGTCCACGGACTACGTCTGCCGACCACGCCCGCCACGGCGGCGATCGCCTCCGGTGCGGCCGGGCCGAGCGCACCACTGCGTGGCTCCTTGACATCAATGATCGCAGCGCCACCAGCCAGAGCCTCGGCCGCTTCGGCCGCATTCCGCACACTGACCAGCAGCCCCCGCCAGATCACGGCCCGACTCCCGCCGCCGCGGCCGAGCCAGCCTCGCCCGGAGATCGCTTGGCATCGAGGAGCTTCCGGCTCAGCTGCCGGGCGAGGTCTGCCGACAACGGCTCGCACCAGCGTCCGTCGAAGACCGCGTAGCCGTCGTCCCACGTGCCCCACGGAGTAAACGTCGGCCGCGCAGCGTAGTCGGAAGCCCGTTCAGCCAGCCGCAGCACCAGCGTATTGACGCGGAAGGCGGCCTGACCACCACAGGTCGCCACGCCGCTACGAGTGATTGGACTCGAGCCGAGGAAAAAACATTCAACGGCGTCGAGCGGCACCTCCTCGAAACCAGTGGGCGCGAGTCGGATTCGCAGGTGGTCACCCACACGCTGGAGCCTCGGCCGCGCCGCGGCGGTGGCAAGCAGTGCTACAAACGCCGATGGAACGCCCACGCACGCGGCGGCAAGGAGCAGCCAAGCGGTGGCCCCGACGGCCCAGACTGCGAGGCAGAGCCCTCCTGATACAACGACGGCTGCGACCACCAGCCAGACCACTGGCCGCAGGTTGGGCCGCAGCCAGATTTCAGTTGGTGGTGTGCCCACATGGATCTCGAGATGGATCAATGGTGCTTTCACGATCGAAGCCAATTTCATATCATTCTGGCGGAGGATTCACAGCGGAGCCAGCTTTCGTGCACGACTCGACAATTTCGCCGCCAAACGGATCGGCATCCTCTGCCGCGAGTTCGGCATCCTCCCGCACGGTCGCGGGCATCGCCCTCCTGCTGGCAGCCTATGCGGTCGCGGCCCTCTTCGGCTGGCCACAATATGGTCGTGATTTGCTGGTGGGGGCACAAGCTGCCCACAAGACCGTGGCCCCCAGCCATGACGCCGCCGTGCCGCCCGGCGAGCACGGCCCCGCAGCCTCCCACGATACAGCCTCTCCCCCGCCACCGCTGACGGTGCTGCCGTTTGCTCTGCTCTTGGCGGCGATCGCAATTCTGCCGCTGACCGCCCAGTGTTCGCACTGGTGGGAGCATAATTCGAGCAAACTGCTGGTGGCCGGCGGACTGGCATTGGTCACGCTGACCTATTACGCCGTGATGCACCGGCATCCGGTCGACCTCCACTTTCCTACGCATGGAATTGTGCCGCCCGCGGCCGCGGGTCTGTCGTGGGGCATGGCTGGGGCAGTCCTCGCCAACGCCATGCTGGCGGAATACGTGCCGTTTATCATGTTGCTCTTCGCCCTCTACTGCGTTACTGGCGGCGTCCGGATCGAGGGCGACATGCAGGCCACGCCGACGGTCAACGCCACCTTTCTTGGGCTGGGCGCGCTCGCCGCCAGCTTCATCGGCACGACCGGCGCCGCGATGCTCTTAATCCGGCCGCTTCTGGAGACCAACCGCGAGCGGCGGATCGTGGCCCACACTGTCGTATTTTTCATCTTTTTGGTCTGTAACTGCGGCGGCTGCCTGCTGCCAATCGGCGACCCACCGCTGTTTCTTGGGTATCTCGAGGGCGTCGACTTTCTCTGGACGCTGTCGCTCTGGCGGCCGTGGCTTTTTACAAACGCCGTCTTGCTGGCGATCTACTGGCTCTGGGACACGTTCTACGCCTACCCGCACGAACGCGCCTCCGACATCCAGCGCGATATTAGTCTAGCCGGCCCCCTGAAAGTCAGCGGTCTCTGGCCCAACGTTCCGCTGATGGCGGGCATCATTGCGGCGGTGGCCCTGCTCGATCCGGCCAAGGCCGTGCCAGGCACGCAGTGGCACCCGTGGATGTTTCTTCGCGAGGCGGTGCTGCTGGGGATCGCGGGCTTATCTCTGACGGTCGGCTCGCGAGAGATCCGCCAGCGTAACGGCTTTACCTACGGGGCGATCATCGAGGTGGCCTCACTCTTTCTGGGTATCTTTATTTGCATGCAGCCGGCGCTGGCGCTGCTGGATGAACATGGGGCGAGCCTCGGGATCAACTCGCCGCAGGCTTTCTTCTGGTCCACCGGCATGCTCTCGAGCGTGCTCGACAACGCGCCGACCTATCTTGTCTTCTTCAAGGCGGCCCAGTCGCTCCCGGCCGAAGGCGCTACGATGGCGGGCGTTGATGTGGGCCGACTGGTGGCCGTCAGTCTCGGCGCTGTGTTTTTCGGGGCGATGACCTATATCGGCAACGGTCCCAACTTCATGGTCAAGGCGATTGCCGAGCAGTCAGGCGTGAAGATGCCGAGCTTCTTCGGCTATTGCGGCTACAGCCTGGGCATCCTGCTGCCGGTCTTTGTGCTGGTATCGCTGCTGTTTCTCTGACCTGCCGCGGCCCCCGAATCTGGGCACTGGCTGTGAAAAGCCTGGGGCAATGCCGCCAAGGTGACGCCAAGTTTATGCTCCATCACGATGCCATTCCTCTCCCCAATGGCAACGTCCTCGCGATCGCCTGGGAGCGGCACACAACTGGCGAGGCGATCGCCATGGGCCGTAATCCGACGCTCTTAAACCCGGCTACAAATCGCGAGGTTTGGTCTGAGGCGATCTTTGAAATCAAACCCGATCGGAATGACGGTGTCGGGGGCGACATCGTCTGGGAATGGCATCTCAAGGACCATCTCATCCAACAGCGGTATCCCAACCTATCCAACTACGGCATCGTTAGCTCCCACCCCGAACTCGTCCACCTCAACTCCGTACCGCCATACGGGTGGCCGGGGCGGCAGGGGCGGCGACCTCCTCTGGCGAGATGGCAATCTGGCCAGTTGGAACGCCGGCACGCGGGCCAACGAACAGCTTTACTTCCAGCACAACGCCTATTGGATTGCCCCCGGCCTCCCCGGGGCAGGCAATATCCTGGTGTTGAACAACGGCTGGTTCCGGAACACAGGCGGTTCGTTCTCATCTGTCATGGAAATCAAGCCTGGCGGATACGGCCGGGCGCAGCTGGTCTGGAACTCTGCTGCTCATCCGACCACGTCGTTCTTCTCAGCGATCATCTCCGGTGCCCAGCGGCTCCCCAACGGCAACACTCTGATCGACGAGGGCGGTGACCGGTCGCATCTTTGAGGTCACCCGCGGTCGCAAGCTGGTCTGGCAATACATCAATCCCGTGACCGCGGGGGGCCCGCTGAAGCAGGGGAGCGTCCCCGGACAAATCCCCATCGTCGGCCTCAACGGCGTGCCAAACGTGCAGACGAATCTCACGT
>JBAXUW010000092.1:0-12411 GCA_037129495.1 Planctomycetota bacterium
GCTGGCGGGGACGCGGCCGAGGCTGACGAGGCCGTGGGGCCGCCAGGCGAAATGATTGAGCCGGCCGCACCGATCGAAGCTGTTGATGCGATCGATGACGGTGTCGACGGCGAGGCGACGGCTGGCAGCGTCTCCAATCGATTCAAAACCAAGCTGTTCGAGGCGGGGGAAACGGCCGAATTCGACCTGCAGACAGCGTTTGAACTGCAAGACGACCAGCAATTTGCCAGCCTCACGAGCGTTCTTTTTCGGCGGCCGTTGGCCGATCCGCAGTTGGCGATCCGCGGGGGCCAGTTTGCGACGACCGAGGGGGGCCAGACCGTGCGGGCCGAGGGCATGGATTTGCTCCGACAGGGACTCCTGGAGGAAATGGCGGCGATCGAGCAGGCCACGACACGCATCAAAACCTCACACGACAACGTCTTGCTTCAGGCCGGCGCCTTCGCGGAGCAGTCAAAGCAACTGGGCGGTGATCTGACGCTCTGGCAGAAAGATGTGACGGCGGCAGCGGAGACGGTCGGGGCGTTTGACGAACGCCTCCGGGCCGCCACGATCGAACTGGCATCCCTGGAAAACTCGATCGTCCGGCTCGGCAAGGAATTGAGCGGGGCAAGTGCCGTTCTCACGCGATCGATCGACGCGGCTTCTCCCCCGCCCGGGCGGCTGCCGCAGTAATTGCCGGCACGACCATCGACGGCTCTGGGGCCGGGCGGCTAGACTCTGGGTTGCGTCTTGAAACTCCCACGGATCGAAAGCCTGCGATGACTAGAACTGCCGCCCGCTCGAGCACCACGGCCCATCTCAAAAAGGCCGTCCATCACCACAAACTGGCGAGCAAGCGGGGCATGCTCGAGCGGATGTTCACGCTGTGGTTTCGGGGCTTTGTTTACAACCAGATCTGGGAGGATCCACGGGTCGATGCCGAGGCCCTCCAGATCGGCCCGGACTCGAGCCTGTTCACGATCTCCAGCGGTGGCTGTAATGTTCTCAATTACCTTATTCATAAGCCGAAGCGGATCGTTGCCGTCGACTTAAACCACAACCACATGTGTCTGACGCGGCTGAAGCTCGCCGGCATCAAGCATCTGCCCGACTACGAGTCGTTCTACAACTTTTTCGGCTACGGCCAGCATCGCGACAATGTTGCCAACTACACACGTTACATTCGCGATCACCTCGACCCGCAGACGCGGGAATACTGGGAGTCGAGCGACTGGCCTGGCAATGCGATCGGCCCCAAGCGGATCAACTACTTTAAGCGCGGGCTCTACGACCAGGCGAAGCTGGGGCAGTTTTTCCGCGTCGTGCACCGCATCGCCAAGGGCATGCGCCGCGATCCGACACGGCTGCTGACGGCGCGGACGATGGCCGAGCAGGAAACAATCTTCGACGAGACGTTTGGGCCGCTGTTCAAGAACAAACTTGTCCGCTGGATGGGCCGGCAACCGGTGGCCGTCTACAGTCTGGGCATTCCGCCGAGCCAGCATCAGGCGATGCTTGAGGAGCAGGGTAACGACGGCAGCAAGCTCTTCGACATGTATCAGCAGCGAGTCCGCCGACTCGCCTGCGGTTTTCCGCTCGACGACAATTACTTCGCCTGGCAGGCCTTCGGTCGACGCTACGATCACGACGGTCGCCGAGCACTCCCCGACTATTTAAAGCAGGAGCACTACGAAACGGTAAAGGCGATGGCGCCCCGCGTAGAGACCCACATCGCATCTCTCGCCGACCAGCTCCAGGAAGAGACGCCAGGCAGCCTGAATAGCTTTATTCTGCTCGACAGTCAGGACTGGATGCCGGCCGCGGTGATTAACGACCTGTGGAGCCATATCGTGCGTGTTGCCGGCCCCGACACACGGGTGATCTTCCGCACGGCGGGCGAGAAATCACCGGTTGAGACGGCTCTTTCTCCGGCAAACAAGGCCCGCTTTGTCTATCGGGAGGAGCGGTCTAAGGAACTGCACCTACTCGATCGTTCAGCGATCTACGGAATGTTTCACCTGTATGAGATGGTGGGCGGCGAGAGTGTGGGTGGAGCCAGCGGGGACAACCGCGCATGAACAACCCGACGTCAACCAGCCCAGTCGCGGCCAGCCCAGTCGCGGCCGGCCCAGTCGCATTGGGGCCCGTCTCCTCGTCGAACAACCGTCGTCCTGCTGGCGTCGACCATGCGGCGGCGATGGATCAGATGTACCGGATGACGCGGCATGTCTACGACCTGACGCGACGGTATTACCTCCTCGGCCGCGACCGCCTGCTGGAGCGGGTGGTGACATCGCAAGACACTGCGACGCTTGAGGTCGGCTGCGGCACCGCCCGCAACCTGATTAAGCTGGCCCAGCGGCGTGAGCCGGGCCTCCTCTATGGCCTTGACGCCTCGCACGAGATGCTGGAGACGGCGGGCAAGAGCATCGAAAAATTTTTGCATCTCCCGCCAGTGGGCGGGGGGCAGAGTGGCCGGGAGCCGATCGTTTTGCGGCAGGGGCTGGCCGAGCAACTTGATGCAAAGCGGATGTTCGGCCGCAATGAGCCGTTCGATACGATCTTTTTTTCGTACTGCCTGTCGATGATCCCGACGTGGCCAGGGGCGATCGATGCGGCGCTTGAAAACCTCCGGCCGGGTGGCACGCTCCTGATCGTCGACTTCTGGGATCAGAAGGATTTGCCGGTTCTCTTTGCGGCGGGGCTCAAGCGGTGGCTGGCGATGTTTCACGTGCACTACCGGCCAGAGGTGCACGACGCGATCGTGGATCTCGGCAAGTCAGGCCGCGGCGAGGTGCAGTTTGAATCGGTCGCCCGTCGCTACGCCTACATCGCGAGCATTCAGAAAAACTGACCCCTTGCGGCGGCGAGTTTTGCGAGCTTACGCACAAACAAGAGGACAAGCCAGGATCGGCTGAAGCTCGACGAGCGTCGGAATTTCGCCCCGCCAGGATCAGACCTACCAACCGGCCCCCGGCGAAAGTCCTCGCGAAGGAGACTTCTGCCGGCCCGGCGCTGCAACGCCTCTCAAGGTAACAACACGCATTGGACAAGTTGGAAAACTTATCCCCCGAAAATAAGTCTTACGGCAGCAGGAAGACGAGGCCCGTGACCGTGGCGGCCTCCATTGCAAAGCCGCGGCAACTGATCGGCGGCGCCGGCACCGTCCACGGCGCACAGTTGCCCGGCCGGTAGTAGCCCAGCGGGTAGATGCACTCCCACGGCAACTCCACGCCCATCTTGTAGGGCAGGATCGGCAGCGTCACGAAAAAATGGGCTGCTGAGAAGATCGGGTCGAGGGGGCCGTGTGAATGGCCATACCGCTCGAGGTTCCAATCCTCGAAGTAGAGCGGCTTGTGGCAGTTGCCTGCCGCCTTCCAGGTCATCATCGTGGTGGTGAACCGGCGGGGCTTGAATGTCTCCCCCTCCAGCCGACATTCGCAGGGATAGTCACTCCCCGGCCGGCCGCCCACGCGAATGTCGAGCGCGATGGTTTCAATACCATCGTTTCGGAGCGCCTTGAGTGCCTCCCGGCAGCCCGTCGCCTGGTCACCGCAGGCGTTCTTCGCTTCCTTGTCCTTTGCTTCCTTTTCTTTTGCGTCGCGATCGCGTCGTTCCTTGGCCCGCTGATCCTCGGCTTGCGTGGCGGCATCGTCGACGAGCGCCGTAAGCTCGATCTCTGGAGCAACCAGTTTCTCGCTCGCTGTAAGATCGATTGCCTCAGCATTCACTGCCAGTTCGGTCGGGGCTTCGGGGTCACCAAGAATCAGCCCTTGGGGCGCAGCGGAGGCCGGCGCTGGCATGGTTCGCCAGTCACTCGCCAGCACGCTGTCGGCAGCCATGCTGAAGATACCGATGGCGAAGCTCAGCCGCGTTATCCGCCCGATCCCGGTCAGCGGGGACCACACGGTCACTCGAAAATCGCTGAATGATGACGATTGCATGGACTTGGTATTCCCGCACGGTGCCCCCGCTACTACACCCAGACCGTCGAGATCCAACGGTGCGAGCGGAGAGTCGACCCACGTCCTACAGATCGACCTAAAACCAGCGCCGACTTTGGTCGGATCCCCATCACCCCTGCTCAGACCGCAACAGTTTGCCCAAACCTCCAAGCCCGGTTCGCGGCCAAACCGGTCTTAGTCCCCGGCGCCGCGCTCTGTGGTGTAGTTGGGGGCTTCCTGAGTGATCACGATATCGTGGGCATGGCTCTCGCGGACGGTGGCGGCTGATACCTGGATGAATTTGGCATCCCGCCGCAGTTCGTCAATCGTTCGGGTGCCGCAGTAGCCCATGCCAGCCCGCAGGCCCCCCACGAGCTGATAGACATACATGCTCAATGGTCCCTTAAAGGGCACTCGGCCCTCGACTCCTTCCGGCACCAATTTGTCGCTGTCGCGGCCCGTTGTTCGCTGTCGGTAACGCTCGCTCGAACCCTGCACCATCGCCCCCAACGAACCCATGCCGCGGTAGCTCTTAAACGTGCGGCCCTGGAAGAGCACAGTCTGCCCAGGGCTTTCGGCGACGCCCGCCAGCAGTCCGCCGACCATCACGCAGCTCGCCCCGGCCGCAATCGCCTTGGTGATGTCGCCCGAATAGCGGATGCCGCCGTCGGCGATGACGGGCACGCCGGCTGCGGCCGCCTCCGTCGCCGCCTCCCAGACCGCTGTGATCTGCGGCACTCCCACGCCCGAAATGATCCGCGTGGTGCAGATCGAACCGGGACCGATGCCGACCTTCACCCCATCCGCCCCGGCCTTGATCAGGTCGCGGCAGCCCTCGCGAGTGGCAACATTGCCCGCCACGATCTCAATCCCCCAGCGGCTCTTGATGGCCGCGACCGTCTCCAAGACGTTTGTCGAATGGCCGTGGGCTGAGTCGACGACCAGCACATCGACCCCCTTTGAGATCAGGCTCGCGGCCCGCTCGTAGTCAAACACGCCCACCGCCGCCCCGACCCGGAGGCGACCCTGCTGATCTTTGCAGGCGTTGGGAAACCGCTTCATCATGTCGATATCCTTGATCGTAATCAGCCCGGTGAGCAGCCCCCGGTCGTCGACCAAGAGGAGTTTCTCCACCTTCTTGGCCATCAGGATTTTTTCGGCCTCATCGAGCGTAACGGCGCCGGTGGCGGTCACGAGCCCAGAGCTGGTCATAATGTCGGCGATCGGCGTCTCTCCACTCTCCAGAAACCGGAGATCGCGGCGGGTGATGATCCCGATCAGATGGCGGCCCTCCCCGGTGATGGGCACGCCTGAGATGTTGTATTGATCCATCACGTCACGGGCCCGGGCCACGGTGGCGGTGGGAGGGAGGGTGACGGGATCCATGATGATTCCGTTGGCGCTCCGCTTCACTTTGTCCACCTCCTCTGCCTGCCGCTCGACGGAGAGATTCTTGTGAATCACGCCCAGACCACCCTCTTGGGCCAGGGCAATCGCCATCTCGCTCTCCGTAACCGTGTCCATCGGAGAACTCATAATCGGGATATTGAGACTGATTCCCCGAGTCATCCGGGTAGACACATCCACCTCGGACGGGACGACCGAGGAGTGCCGTGGCACCAGCAGGACATCATCGAAGGTGATCCCGTTAGCGACGATTTTTCCATCCATGTTGCCGGCCATGACGAATCCTTTTCTCTAAAATGAAGGGCGAAAACGGGGGCCGGAATCCGCGGGAAAGCCTGTGATTATGGGGTTCGGAGGCCCCTTCCGGCAACGACTAACTTTTTTTTACGGGCTGTCCGGCCCCCGGCGGCGGCGCACGGCACACAAGCGTGTCCTACGTTTGAGGGTCTGGCGGCTCATTGATTGGCCAGCCAGCACCTTATCAGCCTGATCCTAAACTCCTCACACCCTCCAGGGATTTCCGTCACCATGCGATTCCTCGACGACTATCTCGACGCCATCCAGCCCACCCTCGAGACTGCCGTCCAGCCCACTCCGCGGGTCGCCACGCCGGAAGCGACGATCTCACGCCCTGACCGCGCCACGCTTGATGCGCATCTCGCCCGAAGCCACTACGGTGCATTCAAGCTCACCGAAGCCGTTCGCCCCGGCTGGCAGCTCGACGTTGTCCCCCGGGCCGGTTATCGCCACGATGCCTATGCCGACCCCCGCACCGGCGCCCGACTGCCCGCCCTGATCGCCGCCGTCTCCAGCGAGCACCTCTTCGAAACATTTCTACAACTGCTCGAGCCGCTCGGCGACACGCTCGACGTGGTGCTGGAGACCTCGCACGAAAGCAAGACCGGCCACGAAGACTTCAACCGCGAAGGCATCGAACGGCTGGTGCTTGAGAGCGTGCTCTGGGATTTTGAGGATCTGCTACTCGACGACGGCTGCACCGGCATCGCAGTGATGCACCCAGAGCTCCAGATCGAAGTACAACTCGACGAACACAAACTGCTCGTCGTCTACGCCCAGCAGCGCGGCCCCTTCGAGCGGATCTTGGCAGGGCAGGGGCTCGAGCGGAACGACCGCATCCGATTTATCTCGCAGGCCGAACACCTCCACACCTCCCACTCCCGGTTCAGCCGCCGCTTCGACGAGATGGTCAACCGTCTGGGCGCTGAGGCCTAGCAGCCCCCTCAGTGAAGGCGAGTTTTCTAACTTGCCGATGTTTTTGAGCTCTCTCTCGAAAGCGCTGGGGCCGGGGCTTTGGCCGTTCCCGGAGATCTGGGCCGACCCAAACTGCCCTTGAGCCGGAGGGGTGGATTTCCGACAGTCTGGTTCCTGTCAGCCCACAGTTTTTGGGGCCGGCCCACAGAAACAGACATGGCTCGCCTGCTGCTCTCGATCCTGATGCTGTTCTCTGCCGTCGCGACTTCGGCGGCCTTCTGCCGCGCGCAGGAGATCCTGCCTGCCCCAGGGCAGACAGCCCCGGCGAATCTCTCGCAGCCTAATCCCTTCGCCTCACTGCCGGCGGGTACAGTGATCGGCCCCGCCGGCCCGGTCTTACCAGGCCCACCCCCGGCGCCGAAAAACTCGGTTGTCATCCCCCCGCTGGATGCCGAGATGGTCTGGACACAAATGGTGGACGTGGTCGACGACTACTTCAAGATCGCGTCGGAGCAACGGGTGGTGTTTTCAAACGGTGTTCCCGCGGAAGGCCGCATCGACACATTTCCGCAGACCGGCTCCACGCTGCTGGAACCGTGGCGAGGAGATTCGGTCGGCTTTCGCGAGCGGCTCGAGGCAACGCTCCAGTCGATCCGCAGGGTCGGCACAATGAGGCTGAGTCCCGATCCAGCCGGCTGGCGGATCGAAGTTGTGGTGCAGAAAGAACTCGAATTCCTACCCAGGCCCATGCAGGCCACGGCAGGCGGCGCGTCATTTCGCAACGACGATTCGCTCTACCGCTACGGCACCCCGCTGCCCACGCTCGGCCAGCAAGTGGGCGACCAGCCCCGCCCAGTTGCCGCTCCCACGCCCTCCCTCGGCTGGATTCCACTCGGCCGCGATCCGCTTCTGGAGCAACGACTGCTCGCAAAGACGCTCGCAAAACTCGGCGTGGCGGCCGTGCCACAGGGAGAACCCTACTACCAGCCACCGGAGGGTGGGGCAATGAGCATGCCTGTCATGCCCAGCATGCCAGCGACAACGGGCCCCGTCTTTGGCGCCCCCATCACGCCGGAGCAGTTGCCGCCCGGCGCCGTAATCTCCCCCGGTCCGCCGGTGCCGATCGAGTCGTTGCCACTGCCCAGGTAAGCCAGATGGCCGACTCAGGCAATCTGTCACGCTTCGTCGGTGACGCAGCCCAGCGAGGCGGGAGCAACGCAGCGGATGTATTTTGCAAGAATGCCGCGGGTGGCTTTCAGCGGCGGGGCCTTCCACTCGCTCCGCCGAGCTTGAAACTCCTCATCCGATACCTCTGCGTCGATCGTCGCGGTGTCAGCGTCGATCACGATCACGTCGCCATCCCGAACCAGCGCGATCGGCCCGCCATCCTGTGCCTCAGGTACCACATGCCCCACGATGAAGCCGTGCGAACCACCGGAAAACCGGCCGTCGGTGATGAGGGCCACATCGTTTGCCAGACCGGCACCCACGAGTGCTGATGTCGGCGTCAGCATCTCAGGCATGCCCGGGCCGCCCTTAGGGCCCTCGAAGCGGATGACCACCACGTCGCCGCGGTGGATCACCCCATGCTCAAGCGCCGCGAGCATCGCTTCCTCGCTGTCGAAGACGCGGGCCGGCCCACAAAACCGCGAGCCCTCCTTGCCGGTGATCTTGGCAACGGCACTGCCGGGGGCGAGGTTGCCGTGGAGAATCGTGATGTGGCCGGTCGCCTTGATGGGGTTTTCTACCGGATGGATAATTTTCTGGCCGGCGGCCAGCCCCGGGCTGGAGGCCAGGTTTTCCGCCAGCGTCTTGCCCGTGACCGTGATGCAGTCGCCGTCGAGCAACCCCTTGTCGAGGAGATACTTCATCAGGCCGCTCGTGCCGCCGATCGAGTGCAAATCCTCCTGCACAAACTTGCCGCTCGGCTTCAGGTCGGCGATGTACGGCACCCGCCGCGACACCCGCTGGAAGTCAGCCGGCTCGAGGGCCACGTTCACCGCCCGTGCCATCGCGATCAGGTGGAGCACGGCGTTCGTAGAACCGCCTAGGGTCATGACCGTTACGATCGCGTTCTCAAACGCCCGCCGCGTCATGATGTCGCGGGGCTTGAGGTCAAGTTCGAGTAGGTGACGGATCGCCGCGCCCGCCCGCTGACATTCGTCGAGCTTGCCGGGGTTCTCCGCTGGAATCGAGGCACTGTCGGGCAACGACATGCCGAGGGCCTCGATCGCCGTGGCCATCGTGTTGGCGGTGTACATGCCGCCGCAAGCTCCCGCGCCAGGGCAGGAGCGGCGGACGATGTCGCCGCGACGAGCGTCGTCGATCCGACCGGCGACATATTCTCCGTAGCACTGAAATGCCGATACGATGTCGAGTGCGGTGCCGTCGGCCAGGTATCCGGGGCGGATCGTCCCGCCGTAGACCATGAGCGACGGGCGATTGAGCCTACCCATGGCGATCAGACAGCCGGGCATGTTCTTATCGCAGCCCGGGATGGCGACCAAGCCGTCATACCACTGAGCGTGCATCACGGTCTCGATCGAGTCGGCAATGATGTCACGAGATGGCAGCGAGAAGCTCATTCCGTCAGTGCCCATCGAGATCCCGTCACTGACGCCGATCGTGTTGAACCGCATGCCCACCATGCCGGCCGCAGTCACCCCCTCGCGGACCCGAGCAGCGAGTTTGTCGAGGTGCATGTTGCAGGTGTTGCCCTCGTACCACATGCTGGCGATGCCCACCTGTGGCTTGTCGAGATCGGTCGGCTGGAGGCCGGTGCCCAGCAGCATGGCCTGCGAGGCCCCTTGCGACCGGGGCTGAGTGATTCTGGAACTGTAGCGGTTGAGAATGGTCGTGGCGGGCATGGCGTGCATGGCAGACATGGCGGTTTCCTTCCGGTTTCGAACAGATTGGTGCAGAATAGGCTTCCCGTCCTCCGTTTGAAAGGTGTAGGTGAAAGGTGCTGGAGCCGGTCCGTCCTGAATTCGTCTATCTCGACATGGGCAACGTGATCGTCTCGTTTGACCGTGACCGGGCCTTTCGGCAGATGTCCGAGGTCAGCGGCGCCACCGAGGATGCCATTCGCGGCGTGGTGATGGAGGGTGGGCTCCACGAGGCCAGCGAACGCGGCGCACTCGACTGGCAGGCCTTCCACCGCGAGTTTTCCAGGCGTACGGGCACGGTTTCCGATCCCGCCGTCCTCGCTCACGCCGCCAGCGACATGTTTGCACTGAAGATTGATATGCTGCCGGTCATCGCCGGCCTAGAGCGAACGGGCTGCGGCCTCGGCATCCTCTCAAACACCTGCGGGCCGCACTGGGAGCACCTTCTCTCGCTGAATTATTCGGTCCTGCCGGGCAATTTCAGGGAAATTATTCTCAGCCACGAGGTGCGGGCGATCAAGCCCGAACCGGACATCTATGCCCTGGCCACCCAGCGGGCCGGCGTGCCGCCAGACCGGATCTTCTTCTGCGACGACATTCTCGCCCACGTTGAGGCCGCTCGCGTTGCCGGCTGGCAGGCCGAACTCTTCACGTCGGTCTCCGGCCTCATCGATGCCCTCGACCGGCGGGGGCTGAAGCTCGGTTTGTGAGGAGTCGAACGAGTTCTGCCTCGTCAAACCGTCCCTCCATCACCACGGTGCCGTCGATCGTAAACACCGGTACGCGGGAACCATAGAGCTGCTGGAGCCGGGGGTCTAAATCAATATCAATGCGGTTGATATCGAAGCATCTGAGAGCCGCTTCAGAGCCGTAGGCCGCCAGCATTTCCTCTGCAGTTTCGCAGAGCCGGCAGCCGCGACGGGTGTAGAGCAAACCAACCATATTTTCGTTAGGATACCGGGATCGGAGAAAGGGCGTCAGCCCTACCGACGCCCTGCTCGATAGTCGCCGCTCAATTCGACCCAGTCACCCCGATTCTCACCGCATGCCCGACTCGGCACCACCAACCGGACAGACGTTTGACGACTTTATCCGCGTCGTCAGGACCAGCGGCCTTGTGGAATCCGACCTCCTCGACACCGCAGTGGCGCCCTGGAAGGACGCGACCGGCCCCGTTCCCGAGGACTGCATCCAAACGCTCCTTGACCAAAAGCTACTGACCGCCTGGCAGCTTGAACAGCTCCGCAAGGGTCGACACAAGGGTTTCATTCTCGGTAAATACCGCCTGCTACGGCTGCTCGGGGCGGGGGGGATGAGCCAGGTCTATCTCGCGGAGCACATGACGCTCAAAAATAAGGTGGCCATCAAGGTGCTGCCTTTAAAACGAGTTGACACGACTTCCTACCTGGAACGGTTTAAGCGCGAGGCGAAGGCTTCAGCCGGGCTCAACCACCCAAACATTGCCCGGGCGTTCGACCTTGAGACGTCGGACTCGATCAACTTTTTTGTCATGGAATATATTGATGGCACCGATCTCCACCAGCGGGTGAAGCAGCTTGGGCCGCTGGCTGTGCGAGAGGCCGCAGACTTCATCCGTCAGGCGGCGGAGGGGCTGCAATTCGCTCATGAGGAAGGGTTTGTGCACCGCGACATAAAGCCAGCTAATCTGATGGTCGACAAGCGGAATCACCTGAAGATTCTCGACCTCGGATTGGCATTGGCCAAAGACGACGAAGACGCTTCGCTGACGCGGGCGTACGATGAGACAGTGCTAGGCACAGCCGACTACCTAGCGCCGGAACAGGCTCTCGACAGCCACAGCGCGGACCACCGGTCTGACATCTACTCCCTCGGCTGCACACTCCACTATCTGCTCGTCGGCAAAGCACCGTTTGCCAAGGGGTCGTTGGCCGAACGTCTCAGCGCTCACTTGAAAAGTCCGGCGCCTAACCTGCTCGATACGCGGACCGATGTACCGGCGGCGATCGTCGAACTTTACTTTCGAATGATGGAAAAACACCCCGACGCCCGACAGCAATCGGCCCAAGAAGTGGCCGACTCACTCAAACGATGGCTGGCCACGACGTCGGACACCGCGGGCAAAACCCGCCTGGAGCCGCAGCAACGGCCCTCTCTGCGGCGTGGAACTGCCGCTGCGCAGGAGCCAGCCGAGCCGCGACGATCAAGCAGTGCCGCTGCGGCGCCGCCGATGATAACTGGTAGCTCGCCGGAGTCGGGCAGTGGTGCAGGCAGTGGTTCCGATATCGGGCGGGGCAAGCGATCGGGCATCAACCTGCATTCGCAGTCGCTGACACCGCTGCCCCCTGGTTTACGATCCACAGGGCGACAGCCGACCGTCTCACCAAAGGCGGCGGTCCCTCCGGCCCAGCCTGGTGGCATTTACATCGACACCAGCGGCAGCAAGGGCGGGGCTGCGCCGCCGCGGCAAAGTCCGGCGGTCCGCCACGTCGACGCCCCGACTACAGCGGCAGCCGCTTCGCGGTTGTCGGGGCTACTCAAGCGTTATGCGGGTCTGCCGCTGCTCGCCTGGCTGACAGGCGGGCTCCTCTTGGCTGTTGCGCTGGCTGTTGCGCTGGCTGTTGCGCTGGCTGTTGGCGGCTGGCTCTTTCTAGGCCGGTCAACCATACCTCTCGACGACGAATCGGGTGAGGCAGCGTTGCCGATCGAAGACAGCCCGCCAGCAGCTGACAAACAGAGCCCTCCCAAGACGGTGCAGCAACGCAAACCAGAGCAGCCCACCCGCAACCGGCCAAAGAAGCCGGCAAAGGATGAGGCCGCCGGCCCGAGCGCCCTGGATGATCTCGACAAAATCGTACCCGATCCGGCGACTCCCGAACCTGGCAAAGACTAACGGGACTTTCCAGCGGTGAATCAGATTCCTGAAGCGGGTTTTTCTTCAGAATCTGGAAAGCCGGGATCGGCTGAAGCTCGACGAGCGTTGGAATTTCGCCCTGCCAAGG
>JBAXUW010000093.1:0-12372 GCA_037129495.1 Planctomycetota bacterium
TTTGAAGACAAGGACTTTGAAGACGAGCAGATCGCCCATGAACTGGCCATTGCCGACACCGACGGTGAATCGATCGAGACAGCTTTCAGCGCTGCCGCGATGCCTGGAGACGAGTTATTCCCCGCTGACGCGGAACTCAATCCGTTTGCGGGATTGAGGGAGGCGGAGCATGACGATCCCGCTTCGATTCCGCTGTCTTCAGTTGTGCCAGCGGTGGTCACTGCCGCGTCTGGGCCGGCCGCTCCGCGGAAGAACTCCGGCGGTCTGGGTCAGATGATCGGCGTGGTGTTGGGTGGGCTGATGGCCTTGCCGATCACCTATGCGATCCTGATCTGGGGCTTTCAAAAGGATCCATTTAAGTTTGGCAAGCAGATGCCCCAGCAACTGGCCTTTCTGCTGCCGGCGAAGCTTCAGCCGGGCTTCAAGCCGCCCCAAAAGGCGGAGTCTGGGCCAAGTCTGAAGAACGCCCCTACGCTCGATGATCTCCCGGCGCTGGAGCCGGCGTTTGTCGAGGAGGCCGCTCTACCAGCTGACGAAGAGTCAGCAACGGCTGCCGCGGAGCCAATCGCGGAGCCGACAGCAGACATGCCTGCCACGATCGAAGCAGCAGGCGATTCGGTACATCCGGCCGCAGCTGCGGAGAGTACCAGTGACTCGGAGACCAGCGATCTTGCGCCGTCACCACTTCCAGTAATGCCAGCGGCTGAGACCATCGCCGCCGTGATGCCGGTGGCTCCGCTGCCTGACCTCGGGCAGGGACTCGACGACCTGCTCAGTGATGCTTTGTCGAAGCCTGCGGTGGTCGCCGCCCCTCCCGCTCCGGCCCCGTTGCCGCCACTCGACTTTTCGGCTGTGGACACGGCAGCTGCACAGGCGGCGGAGGCCTATGAAGCTGTGGCGATCAGCGCCGATGCCGACGGTGCCACCCGCGATCGACTGCTGGTCGGCTGGTACAAACAACTGGCCCGCCTGGCTGAAGAATTGGTAAACCTTGAGACGGTCGCCACCGATTCCGGCCGTGGCCTTCAGGAAACTCCAGCCGCGGCCGCCGCCCTGTTCAACCGCCTCTGCGTCGACGAGTCGGCAGTGGCGGATCTAGACAGACTTGGCAGGATGTGGATGACCAGCCAGAAGCGGCAGGCCGACGGTATTGCGGTTTTGGCCACGCTGGAAACACCTCGGCAGGTGGGTCCCTATTGGAGCACGAAGGGCGTCGTGCGGGGGGCAAGTGCGGGGGGCACAGACCGCACGGTGGCGATCATCTCGCGGCTGCCTCCCCCAGCGGACGCTCCCGGAAACCGCTACCTGGTGACGGGCGTGATCTTCGACGGCGATGCAGTCTGGGCCACCGACGTGCGAGCTGTTGAGCAGGGTGAGCAGGGTGAGCAGGGTGAGCAGGGTGAGCCCGATGCCGCTCCGGCCGAAGCAGCGTTCTGATCGTATCGGCCAGGCGAGTTTTCCGACGTGCCGAAAAAAGAGGGACAAGTTGGAAAACTTATCCCACGAAAGATAGTAGATGGAGTCAGTAGTAAGCATCGCTTCAAGCGTGGCTGCCGGTCAGGTCAGGCCGACAGCCGTGGTTGCCGAGCATATCGCCCGGCATGCCGAGACGGCCGGAGCCCTCAATGCGCTCATTCAGCCACGGCATGTGGCCGCCTCCGCGGAGGCGGAGCAATTGGAAATCCACCTGCAGCGGGGACTCACGGCACCGCCGCTGGCAGGGGTGCCGGTGAGCGTCAAGGAATGCTTCGCGGTGGCCGGTCAAATCACGAGCCTCGGCATACCCCAGCGGCGTGGGGCGATCGACCCAGTCGACGCGGCGATTGTCACGCGGCTCCGAGCGGCTGGGGCGATCATCGTTGGCAAGGGAAACGTGCCGCAGGCGATGTATCTCCACGAGACAGACAATCCCGTCTGGGGACGCACCAACCATCCGCTTCATCCTGCCCGCGGTCCCGGTGGCTCCAGCGGCGGGGATGCGGCCCTCGTCGCCGCCGGCGTTGTGCCGTTGGCGGTGGGCACTGATCTGGCCGGCAGCATCCGCCAGCCGGCGCATGCCTGCGGAGTCGCCGGATTCTTACCGCGGTCGGCCGTCATTGGCGAAGGCGGGGCTTTCGATACCGTGCCGCACCTCTTCGTCGTGCGGCCGCGAGTGGGCTTTCTTGCCCAACGGGTGGACGACCTGGCTCTGGCCTTGGAGGCGGTGGTGGGCGCGACAACAGCCTGTCTGTCGACAACTGGAGCGGGCGATCTGACCGGTGGCCTGCGGGTGGCCTGGTGGGATGATGCCGGACCGATCGAGCCGTCGCCAGCGGTGCGCCGAGCCGTGCACGAGGCGGTGGGGCGACTGGAGCGGGCTGGCGTCACCACCACCCGACTCGACGGCGGCGTCGCTCTGGAGGCTGCCTGGCTGCTGCTGGCAATCCTATCGGCCGATGGCGGTGCCGATATCCGCCGGCTGTTTGGTAACACGCGGCCGATTCCACCCGTGGCACGACTGCTGCGACTGGCCGCCGCGCCGCGGTGGCAGCGGTCATTGTTGGCGGCAGTGTCGCAGATAATGGGTGGCCGCATCGAGGCTCTGGCGCTGCGGGCCACCGGTCCTCGGGCAGCCGCCGCTGTTGCGCAACTCTCTGAAGACCGAACGGCATTCGCGGCCCGATTCGCAGCGGCTACGGCCCCGTTTGACGCCCTTGTCTGTCCGGTGTCGGCCGTGCCGGCGCTGCTGCATGGCACAGCGGCGCGGCTGCTCCTGGCCGCGGCACCCTGTCTGCTGGCCAATCTGCTCGATCTGCCCGCGGGCGCGGTGGCGGTCACCGAGGTCTGGCCGGAGGAGCAGGAAAAACGCTGCCGCAGCCGCGATCCGGTCATGCGAGCAGCGGCCGCTACCGACCGCAATAGCCTTGGCCTGCCAGTCGGCGTACAGGTGGTGGGCGTGCCGGACGGGCTCTCCGCGACTGATGCCCTGCGGCCTGAGCGGGTTGTGCTCGACGTGATGCGGCTCATCGAACGCAAGACTTTTAGCCGATGATTTGCGAGACCGGCAGAGCATCCCGCTCAGGGTGAGTATTCTAGAAGGGCCAGGGGCTCTGGCAGGCAGGCCGTCCAGAAGAGGTGGCCATGGAGAAAGCGAGCAGCGCGATGCTTGAGGATAATGAGAATCAGTCCGTCGATTCCCGTGACCTCCCTCCGGTTGTGGAGGAGTTTGTATCGGTCCAAAAGATCGTGAAATGGGTGTCGGAACCGGATAGCTTCGGCCGGGGCGGCAGCGGGGCAAAATATGCCCCCGAAGATAACCAGGATTTCCGGCCGAGCATGCGGCCGCCGGTACCTGTGCTGACGTTGCTCGACGACGGTTCGATGGAGCAGGGAGAGGAGATCCGACTCAGGCGGGAACGGGTTGCGATCGGCCGCACCTCAGGAGATGTACAGCTTCCCAATGATCCGGCGATCTCTGCGACGCACGCAGAGCTCCGACGCACGCAGTGGAATGGTGGCTTTCAATGGCACTTGCATGACATGGGGAGCTCCAACGGCACGTTCGTGCGTTGTGCCCGCGCAGTGCTGCATGAGAACGCCACGTTGATCCTCGGTGCCAGGAGATTTCGACTTCGCAACCCACTCAAGCCCAATACAGTTGCGCCCGTCGGATATGACACCAACCCGATCGACGGGCGGTATCTACCGGAGGCGGTCTGGCCGGTGTTGATAGAGGCGATCGCCAAGCCTTCCGCAGTGGAATTTTCGCTGCGGTCCGACCGGCTTATCATCGGCCGTGCCGGTGGTGGGGGCGATATTCAACTCGACGATCCGCTGTTGGCCAACCGCCACGCCGAACTCAAGCGGATGCGGGACGGCTCGTGGCTGATCTCCGCGGAGACGACCCGCAACGGCATCTGGGTGTCAATATCTACCGTCGCTCTGACGAGCTCCTGCTTCTTTCGTTGCGGGGAGCAGCGGTTTCGGTTCGTCATGTCCTGACGGCTGTCAGACTCGACACTATCGCAGGGGGCATCTGCTCGACCGCAAGCACCTGCTGGGCGGCCCCGAGGTCGATGGCCGCCTTGGGCATGCTCCAGACGACGCTTGTCGACTCGTTTTGGGCGATCGTATGCCAGCCGCACTCGCGGAGCCGGAGCATGCCCTGCGCGCCGTCTCGCCCCATGCCGGTGAGCAGCACCGCGGTGCCGGCTTGCGGCCAATGGTCGGCCACGCTCGTAAAAAACACGTCCACACTGGGGCGGTAGAACACCTCGCTTGGCTCTTCACGGTATTCAAGCACTCGGCTTTTCGTGAGCACGAGATGGTCGTTCGTGCCGGCCAGAAGCACCGCGTTGGCCTGCGGTCGCTCTCCAGATGTGGCCACGGAAACGGCATGGCCCGTGCGGTCGGCAAGCCAAGTGGCCAGGCCCTTTGCGAAGGCGGCGTCGACATGCTGCACGATCACGGTGGCCACATTCCAATCGCGGGGGAGGGGAGCGAGCAGGTCGGCGAGTGCCTTCGGGCCGCCGGTCGATGCACCGATGACCAGCAGTCGGGGCATCGCGGCTGCCGGCTGTGGCTCCCGCCGCGATTCCCCTGTCGTGCCGACGATCTTGGCAATGATGGCGATCTTGTCAGCGAGCGTGTTGACGCCGGTCACCTCGCCCGTCGGGCCGAGCAGCGGGGTATCGGCCGCATCGAGTGCGCCGAAGCCCATCGCATCGTAGACGAGCGAGATGTTGCCGCTGACCGTGGCCGTGACCACCAAGATCGCGCAGGGTGAGTTGGCCATGATCTGACGCGTGGCCTGGGCGCCATCCATGTGGGGCATGATCAGGTCCATCAGGATCAGGTCGGGCCGGTCGCGTTTTGCCAGCGCGATCGCCTCGATACCGTCGGCGGCGATCCAGGCCACGGTGTGACCGGGGAGGCTCGCGACCACGCGTCGCAGCGCCTCGCTGGCGGCCCGCACGTCGTTGACGATTCCAATTCTCACGTCACGGTGGGCCTGGGGGCACAGGGAGGAAAACAGGTGGGTAGCAGATCGGCTTTAGTCGGTGGGCTCGCCGACCAAGTCGACGATGGTCTGGAGGAAGGTCTCGTCATGGAAGCTCGTTTTGGTGAGATAGCGGTTCGCACCCGCTTCAAGGCCGCGGAGCCGATCCTGCGCGCTGTCCTTGTAAGATACGATAACGACGGGAGTTTCCTTCCGCACCGGGTCAGCCTTGATCAGCGTTACCAGGCCGATGCCATCCAGGCGGGGCATATCGACATCGCTCACGACCAGGTCGTAATCCCCATTCCAAAACGCCTGCCAGCCGTCCATGCCGTCTACCGCCACATCGACCACAAACCCGCGGGATTGGAGCAGTTGCCGCTCCAGTTCGCGGACCGTGATCGAGTCATCGACCACGAGAATGCGTTTTCGCCGCTGGGTCTGGGCGGCGATCCGTTCAAACTCCAGCCGCGTGAGCCGTCTTCCCAGCAGCAGGTTGCCGATCGATCGCACAAGATCCTCGACGTCGACAATCAGCACGGGGCTGCCATCTTCGAGCAGGGACGCACTGCTGATGTCGGAGACCTTGCCGAGCCGCGGATCGAGCGGGCGGACCTCCAGATCCCGCTCGCCGCGGAAGGCGTCAACAATCATGCCAAACTGCTGTCCCCGGTCACTGATCACCACCACCGAGACCGGGCCAGGGGCCGGCGGGACGAGGGGCAGTTCGAGGACCTGGGCAGCGATTACCAGTCCGATCGAGGCGCCGTCGCGATCGATATAGTGCCGTCCCTCGATCGAGCGAATATCGTCGGGCGGGCAAGACAGAATCTGGTCGATACGGCTCAGCGGGAAGGCATACGGTTCGCCCGCGATCTCTACCAGCAGGGCCCGGATCACCGACATCGTGATCGGCAGTTGGAGTGTGAAAACAGTCTGGCTGCCCAGGTGCGTGGCCACTCGCACGCTCCCGCCGACGGCCTTGACCATGCTCTGCACCACATCGAGCCCCACGCCCCTGCCGGAGATCTCCGTGACTGTGTTCTTGGTGGAGAACCCTGGCAAAAACAGGAACTCCAGTAACTCCGTCGCCGACAGTTGGTCGGCCATCTGGCTGGCGATGAGTCCGCGGGAGAGGGCCTGGGCCCGGAGGTGCTCGATGTCGATGCCTGTGCCATCGTCGGTGATCGTGATTTGGAGTGCGCCGGCCCGGTGGCATGCCTCAAGCTGAATCGTGCCGCCAGGCGGTTTGCCGGCGGCGGCTCGCAGCGCTGGCGGCTCGATCCCATGGTCGAGGGCATTGCGGATCAGATGGGAAAGCGGCGCCTCAAGCTTTTCGAGGATGTCGCGGTCGACGCCGGTCTGATCGCCGCGCACCTCCAGCCGAACCTGCTTGCCGAGCGTCCTCGCCAGATCGCGGACCAGGCGGGGAAAGCCTCGAATGCCCTCGGCAAGCGGTCTCATTCGACTTTTGATCACCTCAAGGTGCAGGCGGTGGGAGAGATCCTCGTTCCGTCTGGCAAAGGTCTGAAGATCGTCAACATGCCGCGTGAATCCAGCCAGAACCGCGTCGGCCTGCTCCCGAAGGCTGGTCAGCGCCGCGGGCAGGGCGTCGGTTGCCGACAGGCTCCCGGTGCTGCACTGCGTGTCGACCGTTGCGATCGTTTTGCAGAGCCGCACCTGCGCTGCGCGAATCGCGAGAAGTTCATTGACGTAGGGCCGGAGTTGCCCTGACTCAACCAGCGATTCACCGGCCAGGCCGACCAGCCGCGAGAGACTATCGGCTGACACCCGCACGACCCGATCAGCCTGCTCGGGGGTCTGCTCTGGGGTCTGCGGGGTGGGCGGCACCGCGCTCTCGATCGCGGTCGGATCGGGCACTGATCCGCCACTCCCAGAGGGGGGCTCTCCCGTGGCTGGGGTGTCTATGGTAGCAGTCGGAGCGGTGTGGAGCATGGCGAGCGCTGCGACGACCGCGGCCGCCCGCTCCCCCCATGGTCCATCCGGTGCTAGGGCATCGTCATCCCGGGCGATCGAGGCCAGGAAATCGATGCCTGCCAAGAGCACGTCGGTATGCTCAGGCCGTACCCTGAAGCGGCCCTTACCGGCGGTGACAAAGACTTCCTCCATGGCATGGGCGACCTGCACGGCCGGCTCGAGGCCGATGATGCGGGCGGCTCCCTTGAGCGAGTGGGCGGCCCGCATCATCGCTTCGATCGCTGCCGGGGAGTGGGCGACCTCCTCGATCGACAGCACGGCCGCTGAGAGCGCAGTCGTCTGCGTGTCCGCCTCTTGGCGAAACAGGTCCAACATTGAAAAGCGACTCAGGTCTTCCACTGCCCGCCTCCCGGCGACTACCACTGCCTTCGATTACCCCGAGAGTATTCTGCCGCAGCTGTCGAGGAGCCGATCGGCATCGAGCAGGCCGACCAGCCGGCTCTGCCAAGGGAATAAGGCTGCTGTTGGCCTCAGGCCTGCGGCCGTGACGGTCGCAGGCATGCTCCGCAGCGACGATCGGTGCACCTGGTAAATGTCGGCGACTTGGTCGACCCGGAGCACCCATTGTTTGAGTCCGCCCTCGCCTGTCCTCCCGATGACGAGGAACCTCTCCGTCGTGGGGTCTGCGGCCGGCGCGGCCTTCCCATCCGATCCCAGCAGCCCGCCGAGTCGGGCGCAGAGCTGCAACTGCCCCCGAATATTCACGAGCCCTTCAAGGGCCGTGCTGGAGCGGTGTGGTAGGTGGTGCACCGGCCGCGTCAGCGTGACCTCGATGAGCGCCGCGATGGGCAGAGCCAGCCACTCGTCGCCAAGTCGAAAGACAAGCACGCTCTTCGCGCCAGATTCTTCAACCACAACGGGTTGTTCGATCATTTCCTGCCACGATTCGAGGTAGCCAGCCGGTGGCGGCCTGTCGAAAAAACTGCGGGCGGCCGCAGCGACCACGGGACAGTTGCGGCAGTGAATGAAGTTGACGAGTTCTGGGCAGCTCCCGTCCCCGCTCGTGCCCACGTGCCGCCAGCAGGCGTCCATCGGGGGAACGACGTCGCGGCCTGATTCTGGCGAGCCGGTGTTCATGACGTCCCCTTCCGGGCCGTAATTCGGGCGGCCGTCTGCCGGTATTGCTCCGCCCTCCGGCTGTCGCCCTGCTTCGTCGCGATCAGCGCCAGTGCCAGGACCGCCTCGTCATGGTTTGCGTCGAGATACAGTGTCTTCTGAAGACAGGCCTCAGCCTGCCGGAGGTCGCCGGTCGCTTGATGGAGCATGCCCATCATAAAAAAGACTTCTGGTCGCGGTTCGCCGGCCTGTTGGAGCTGCACGCATGCCGCGAGCGCCGCGGCATGATCTCCGCGGTGAGCCAGTTCGCCAACAGCGCGGAGTTCAACCGCGATGCTGGTCGGCTGCGGCTGGGCGACCACACTGCTCGCCAGCGGGGTAGCTTCATCCCTGGCAGAGTGGGATTGCGAAACGGCCGCGAAGCGTGTCTGCATGGCCGCTGCGGGGGCAACAAAAGGCTCGCGCACGTGCTTCGGCTGCGGTCTGCGCCGCAGCGTAAACACGGCATGGTTGGCGGCGGGAACCCAGCGGTCCTTGAAGCTTGGCGGTTCGGCAGCACCGAGCACGAGCAGGCCGTCGGGGGTCAGCAGGCGGTCGAGCGTCTGCTCGGCGCGGCCGCGGGCCTCGTCGGTGAAGTAGATCAGAAGATTGCGGCAGAAGATGACGTCATACGGTTCGCGTGCGGCAACGAACGACTCGTCGAGCAGGTTGCCCTGTGCAAAATGCACAGGACGGCGGACGGCTTCATCGAGCACGGCGGCCGTTCCCGTGGTGCGGAACCACCGCTGTCGTAGGGAGAGATTGCCAGAGTGAAAGGCATTGTCTGAGTAGGTTGCGGCTGCCGCTCGCGCTACGTTGACGTGGCTGACATCGACGGCGTCAATCCGGAACGCTTCGACAGAGAGTCCGGCCTCGAGGAGCGCGATGGCGATGGAATAGGGCTCCTCGCCCGCAGCACACGGCACGCTGAGAATGCGGAGGGGCGGCTGGCCTGGCGACTGCGGCCGCGCGGCGGCAAACACCTGCAAAAAATCGAACACAGCAGGATCGCGAAAGAACCAGCTTTCCGAGACCACTACCGCGTCGATGAGTCGGTTTTTTTCGGCTGTGTCGCTGGTGAGCCGAGCGATGTATCTGGCCTCGGCGGTTTCACCGCAGTCGGTCATCCTGAGTTGCACGGCGCGGGCGATGGCCGTGGAGCCGACCGATCGGGCATCCAGTCCAATCCACTGCCGTAGCAGTGCCTCGGCAGGGTGGGTCGGCACGGTGGAGAGGGGGGTAAAAGGCATAGCCAAAGAGTCTATGAGGGAGCGACGTGACGTGTCGCCCGGTGGGTGGTATTCGACGGGGCGGCTGCCAACGCGGCGAGCGTGGCGACCATGGCTGGCGGCAGCAGGTGCTCAACAACGATCATTTGGATCGTTTGGCCCTGGATCCTAAAGCACCGGCCGAGGCAGGCGGTCTCGGTCGTCTGGAGTGGCGGCAGCACCGCCTCGGCAGCAGGCGCAGAGCAGAGCGATAAAACGTTTTCGGCCTTCACTCCCAAGCGGACGGCCTGCGATTGGGTGCCGTCGGCTGAGGCAACAAATTCGACCACGATCACGCGCGTGCTGAGCCGTTGCTGGAGCGGGTGGTCTGCGAGCAGCCAGCCCAGATCGACCAGCGGCACAAGCCGTCCGCGATGGGTGAAGATGCCGGGGAGAAACGGCGGCATCCGGGGGATTGGCCGCGGGATCACGGAGGGCAGGACCTCGATCACCTGCCGCGACTCGATGGCGTAGTGTTCGGTCCCGATGGAGAAGGTGAGCAGTTGCATGGTCGGGAAAGGGAGGCTGGCGGGGGGTGGGGGGAGACGCCGCCGTCAGGTCGTAAACCGCGACACTTCTTCCTTGAGGTCTCCAACAGCGCCGCGGAGGTGGGTCGTGGCCTTGTTGAAGTCATCGAGCGACGAAGCTGTGCGGATTGCTCCCTCGGAGAGGCGAATCATGGCCTCGCGGATCTGCGCCGCTCCCTGCGACTGCGCCCGCATGCCTTCTGTGACCTGCCCAAACCGGTCGTTGATACCATACACGGCCGTGATGATGCCGCCCAGCTTTTCAGAGACCTCGCTGATCTCGCTGACGCTCGACTGCACGTGCCCGGCGAACTTATCCATTTCCATCACCCCGCTGGCGACGCTGTGCTGCATGTCCTTCACCATCCGTTCGATGTCCAGCGACGCCACGGCCGTCTGGTCGGCGAGTCGCCGGATCTCACGGGCCACCACGAGGAATCCGGCACCGTATTCTCCGGCCTTTTCCGCCTCGATGGCGGCGTTGATAGAGAGGAGGTTTGTCTGATCGGCCACTTTCGTGATCGTGGTCACTGCCAGATTGATGGTGGCTGCACGTTCGCTGATCAGCGACAGCTTTGCGCCGAATGACGACGTGCTGTCAGCGAGCTGCCGCATGGTGCTGCCCATGCTCACCAGATTCTTGCGGCCGTCAGTCGCCATCAGGCCCGTCTGCGCTGCCATGTCGTTGACCTCGGTCATTGTCCGGAGGAGTTCCAGGCTGGTGGCCGAGATCTCCTTCACGGCGGCGACGGCTTGGCTGGTCGAAGCGCCATAGTCAGCGATCACCTGCTGCTGTTCACTGGAGGTAGCCTGGATCGCCGTGGCGGTTGAAATGAGGGCCACGGACGATTTCTGAATCCGTCCGATCAGCCCCCGCAGGTTGTTTGTCATCGCCCCAATGGCGGTCAGAAGAAGGCCGGTTTCGTCGCTCCCCGCGGCAGGGTCGAGGGTGGTGTCAGTCGGGCGCAGGTCTCCCGACGCCACCCGTCTGGCGACATCCACCGCGGTGCGGATCGGTCTGGAGAACCTCCGTGCCACGGCCAGGGCGGCTAGCGTGACGCCCAGAATCGTCGCCAGTGCCAGGCCGAGCATCGCGGCCTGCTGCCACCTCAGCGACGCGTAGGCTTCGCTGGCGTCTTGCTTCACGCATAGTCCCCAGCGCAAGGCGGGTAGATACCGCCAGGCAGCAACGACGTCTTTCCCACGGTAGTCGACCGCGGGGCCGTCGCCCTGGTCGCCGCTGACGGAGCGCTGCATTGCAGATCCCCTGGTGGATCCCAGTGGGATCAGCTTGCGAAATGGGGCATCGACCTCGTGTCGCAACGGCGCGGTCACCAGCACTTGGTCATTGTGGCGGGTGCCGGTCACGATCTCACCAGTCTCTCCGAGGCCGTTTTTATCGGAAAGGATATCCCAGATGGGTTGCGGACTCAGTCCCATGGCGAGAACACCGACGAGTTGGTCGTCGGCAACGATCGGGCTGGTCACGAAGGCGAGCCGCTGTTGCGCCGGTCCCTGAGGCTCAAAACCGCCAAGCTCGGTCTTTCGTTGGGTGCGGGCGCGGTCGAAGCCGATGGAGAGTTCCGAAGCCTCCGGCCCGCTCGACACCACGGAGGAGCCAAGCGGTAGTGCGTCACCCAACGCAAACATCACACGGCCCGCGGGATCGAGGAGGAGCAGGTGCGAGCAGCCAAACTGCTCGACGGCATAGCCCAGAAATGCGACCGACTCCGGCGTGAGGCTGCGACTGCCCTTTTGGAGCGCGGCCAGGCCCTCGTTCCCAAGGGAGCCGCCCTTGATCGCCCCAAGTTCGCGGGCCGCGCTGATGACGTCTGCGGCACGGGCCAGAACCCGCGCCTGATGGGTTTGTGTCAACGCAAAAGCATCTAATTGAGCGGCCTTGGATGACGCGATCTGGACCATTCGTTCTCGAACAGAATGCTCGAGTGCAGAAGCTGCAATCCGAGCGCTTGAGGCGATCAGGAGAAGGCAGGGAACCAGCGCGATCACGAGCAGCCACAAGAGCAGTCGCCCGGCGATCGATCGCCAGAAACTGCTGGCGTACACGGAAGCGACAGGCTGACCGACAGCTTCGCTCGGGGGCGATTCCGGGAGAGGAGACTGCATAGCGGTATCGGGAAGAGGCTGTGGGAAAGTGGCGGTCCGGCGATGTGCCGGCCACCCCCTGCAATCTTTACCCATCTTTCCAGGCGGTGCGCTCTTCCCGCGCCGGAATTTTTTCGCCTGTCCTCAAAGCCGGAAAAACCGGTGCAATACAACCCGATGATCCCTCGTGGAGGCGAGTTTTTAGAGCCTGCCGATGCCCCCGTGGAGGCGAGTTTTCCAACCCACAAAAGACAGGAGACTGCGTCGCAAGGATGCGACGCTAAGACCAGCCGGCGGAGGCCGGCCAAGACAAAATGGCCTGGAGGGCCATGTTTGTCGTGCAGAGGACAAGTTGGAAAACTTATCCCACAAAAGACAGGAGACTGCGTCGCAAGGATGC
>JBAXUW010000094.1:0-12043 GCA_037129495.1 Planctomycetota bacterium
ATTGGACAAGTTGGAAAACTTATCCCACAGGAGACAGCAACTGCTCTGCCGAACAGGATTGGCTGCGTCCCTTTTTTACCCGAGCCCGTCACTACCCGCTTGCGCCGGCTGGCCGGCTGAGCCGCGGCAGGAGCGTTGCCACGAACATGAGCACCGCCACTGCTACCACATAGGGGAGCGTATGCGTGCTGTTCAGCGCGAAGAGCATCGAGCCCACGAAGGGCCCGAGGATTCGGCCCAGCGATGAAAACGACTGATTGACGCCAAGCACCTCCCCCTGCCGATCCGGATCGGCGTTCTTCGAGATCAAGGCCGACACTGAGGGATTCACAAACGCAAAGCCAGCGACAGCCATGGCTGACGCTGCATAGAAGAGCGTCTTGAGCAGGCCGGCATCACCCTGCCGCCCAGACACGCCCCAGGCGACCAGCCCCACGCAGGCGAGCCCGAGCATCATCATGGCTATGCCCGCCGTCAGGAGACGAGTTTCAGGGAGCCGCTTGGCAAGCGGCCGATAGATGCCACCGGCAAACATCAACATCAGACCGATGAAGGCGAAGACGAGGAAGTTATCGTCGTTGTTCATCTGGAAGGCCGCTTCGGTGAGCCGGGCGAGCGTGGCTTCAAAATTTGCAAACGAGAAAATCGCGAGGAAGTAGATGAGCACGAGAGCCCCTACCTGTGGCATCTGTAGAACGGCCGCCGTGCGGGACATGCTCGGAAACTCCTTCGCTGAGCGGACGCCAGGCCGACGGGTCTCCTTGAAGATGAAGAATGCGATCAACAACGCGACAAACGAGAGCATCGACGCCAGTGCCCCCACGCCCCACGGGCGTTGGCTAAAAAGTGCCAGGCCGAAGTAGGCGATCAGCGGCCCGAGCGTGAAGCCCGCGCCGAAGGCGATCCCGATCAGGGCCATGCCGCGGGCCCGGTTGGCGGGCGTGGTGCAGTCGGCGATCACGGCAGCCGCAGTACCGACGCTCGCGCCTGCGATGCCGGCACCCACCCGCGACAGCAGCATGAGCGCGAGCGCGGTCGTGGCCCGGTCAGTCGGGACCGTGACAGCGAAGCCATAGAGGGCGTAGAAGACGACGGATCCCACGAGGCTGAGCAACAACATCGGCCGCCGACCGATGCGATCAGAGATTCGGCCCCACAGCGGGCTGAAGATAAACTGCATCAGCGAAAAGACGGAAAAGAGCACGCCGATCGTGACGCCGGCAGCGAGCGGCGAGAGGCCCAGGGCTTTGAGATAGGGCTCCGCCTGCCGCGGCATCACCGGCAGCACGATGCCGAAGCCGAGCAGGTCGATGAAGACGGTCAGAAAAACGATCAACAGCGCACCGCGGGAGGCCTGTGCGGCGGGTCCGTTTTCCGGTGAAGACGGCGATTGAGTCGGCGCTGGAAGCTGGGGCGAGGCTGGCATACTGATAGCTTGGGGTCCGACGAGGGACGGGCAATGTTGCGGTTTGAAGAAGCTCGCTGCGGAGGGCTGCAGCGGCTCGCGACGGGATTGGTACACTGCCCGGCAATGGCTGACAATCAGACTTTCGACCGTCAGGGTCCACCGGCAGACGCTCTGAGCGTGTCGGAGGTGACGTCGCGCGTCAAGGAGTACCTCGAGTCGCGGTTCTCCGACGTCTGGATCGTCGGCGAGGTCAGCAATCTGGTGCGGGCCTCTTCGGGCCACATTTATCTGTCACTCAAGGATGAGTCGGCCCTGCTCCGCGCTGTCGTCTGGCGTGGCATGATTCCCCAACTCGCGATCGAGCCGGCAGACGGCCTGCAGGTCGTCTGCCATGGCCGGATCGAACTCTACCCACCCCGCGGCACCTACCAGCTCACGATTGACCGGCTCCATGCTGTGGGCACCGGCAGCCTCGAGGCCCGCCTCCAGAAATTGCATGCCACGCTTGAGCTTGAAGGCCTCTTCGCCCCGAGCCGCAAGCGACCGCTGCCGATGTTTCCGCGGCGGATCGCCGTGGTCACCAGCCCCACCGGCGCTGCGATCGCCGACTTCCTCAAGATGCTCTTTTGCCGCTGGCGACTGGCCGAGGTGATCGTGGTGCCCTCGCGGGTGCAGGGCGCCGGGGCGGCGGAGGAGCTCGCCCTTGCCCTCGCCACCGCCGCGCGGATCGTGCCCGCCGTTGATGTGATCGCGCTGATCCGCGGCGGCGGCAGCCTCGAGGATCTCTGGAGCTTCAATGAAGAGGTGCTCGTGCGGGCGATCGCCATGACGCCAATTCCGGTCGTGTCGGGGGTGGGCCACGAGATCGATATCACGCTCGCCGACCTCGTCGCCGATGCTCGTGCCTTGACGCCCACCGATGCCGCCGTCCGAATCGTGCCCGATGGAGCGCAGGTGGCGGCCACGCTCGACATGCTCGGCGGCCGGCTTGAGACAGGCCTGCTCCGCCGCATCGACATGGCCCGCGATCGGATCGGCCAGCTGGCTCGGTCGCGGATCTTTGCTGATCCCGATCGGCTCGTCCGCGACCGGGCCGCCACGCTCCAACAGCACTCGAAGCGGCTGCTGCGGCTGGTGACAGGAGCGGTTGACCGCAGCCGCGAACGGATCGGCGCAGCAGCAGCCCGACTTGAGGCGGGCAGTCCACTCAAGCTGCTCGCCCGCGGCTGGTCGGTAACCTGGCTCGATGCCGACCGGGCCGCGCTCAGCACAGCAGCGACAGCCCCCAGCGGCACCGCCGCCCTCAAATCAGTGGCCGGCGTGTCACCGAACGCCACGCTTGTCACGCAACTGACCGATGGAAAAATCTGGAGCCGTGTAGAAAGGATCTCAACCGATGCCCCTTCAACCTGAAGAGCCCGTCCCGCCTGTGGCAGTGCCCTTTGAAGCAGCGCTGGCCGATTTAAACGACCTCGTAAACCGTCTGGAGTCGGGGACGCTAGGCCTCTCCGAATCGATCGGTGCCTATGAACGGGGCGTGTCGATTCTTCGTCACCTGCATGAGCAGTTGGCGGACGTTGAGGAACGCGTGCGGCTGCTCGTGCGGATCGACGAGCAGGGGCGACCGATCCTCGAAACACCCGGTGTTCAGGCGAGCGCCGAAGAGTCGGCCACGGACGGCAGCCCGGCCGGCAGACGGTCACCGCGAACCGCACCCAAACCAGTCCGGGCCAAACAGCTTCCGGGGATGGACGAGGCACCCTGAGGCGTCTATTATTCCCGTTCGCATTTGCGAGCAGCGCGGTCTACTCCGCTTCCGGGGAACTCCGTGTCGAACTGGCTCCACGTAGGCACCCCGATCACAGGCACGATCGAGATTGGCAACTCCACCATGGTTGCAACGAGCGACGCTCCGAATCTCGATGCCGCAGTGATAGCGTCGCTGGAACGGGTCCGCACATTCATCGATCCCCGCCTCGACGCGGCGGCCAAGGGCTCTCCTGAGGCAGCCGCTCGGCTGCTCGAAGCAGTGCGGTATGCACTGCTCGCGCCCGGCAAGCGATTGCGGCCGGCGCTCGTGCTCTGGGCCGCCAGCGCCTGCGCGAGCAACGACGCAAGCGACGGGCCAAGCAAAAGCCAGGAGCGGGCGTGGCAGAGAGCCGCCCCCGCAGCCCTTGCCGTCGAGATGATCCATGCCTACTCGTTGGTGCATGACGACCTGCCGGCGATGGACGACGACGACCTCCGCCGCGGCCGCCCTACCTGCCACCGCCAGTTTGATGAGGCGACCGCCATTCTCTGCGGCGACGCCCTGCAGGCCCTCGCCTTCGAAACGCTCGCAGCCGGCATGCCGGCTGCCACCGCCGCGCGGGGCTGCTTGGTGCTGGCTCGCGCCGCAGGCGGTGAGGCGCTCGTGGGTGGGCAGACCGATGACCTGGCGGCGGAACGCGGGTGGGTAGCCACCCTAGCGACCGCATCGGCCGCCGAACAGGTGGGCTGGCTGGAACGAATCCATCGCCGAAAGACAGGAGCGTTATTCAGCGCCAGCCTAGAGCTCGGCGGCCTCGCGGTGGGAGCGAGCCAGCCACAACTCGCCATGCTGGCCGCCTATGGCGCGGCCTTTGGCCTCGCCTTTCAGATTGCTGACGATATCCTTGATGCTGAGGGGAGCGAGGCAGCGGTCGGCAAACGCGTGGGCAAGGACGTGGAACGGGGCAAGCTCACATTCCCCGCAGTGGTGGGCCTCGCAGCCAGCCGCGATCGGGGCGATTCCCTGGCACGGGAGGCGGTGGCGGCGGTGGCGGCCCTCGGGCCGGCCGCCGGCGATCTTGTCCGCCTGGCCCACTGGATCGTCCGTCGCAACCACTAGCCTGCCGAGTGAGCCTGCCGAGTGAGCCTGCTGGGGGTGCCGGGCGAGTCCATTCACGGCTCGAAACACCTGTCCCACGTTGCCGCTTTAAACCGCTAGAATACGGCGGAGTCGGCTGGCAAACCGCCCCGGCAGGTATAACACCAGCGATTGAGCCCGAAGCCCCCAAGGATGGGAACAGGACGTTCCCTTCAATCCATGGCCGCGATCCTGCCCTCCATTATGTCGCCGCACGATCTTCAGGGGCTGTCTCCTGAGCAACTGGAGCAACTCGCCGCCGAGATGCGGAAGGCGCTCTGCGAGGTGGCGGCCAGCCGCACGGCCCACTTCGCCTCGAATCTCGGCGTTGTGGAGCTCTGCTTGGCATTGCACCGTGTCTTCGACTTCAGCCGTGACCGACTGATCTGGGACACGGGCCACCAGATCTATCCGCACAAGCTGATCACCGGCCGGTTCGCTCGGTTTGGCACGATCCGCACCAAGGGCGGCCTGATGGGCTACCCAAACCCCGACGAGAGCCCCTACGACCTTTTCATGACGGGTCATGCGGGCTCAAGCGTGTCGACTGCGCTCGGCCTTGCCAGCGGCGACGATCTCTGCGGCCGCGGTGACCGCCGCTCAGTGGCAGTGATCGGTGACGGCGCGCTCCCCTCAGGAATCGTGTTTGAGGCGCTCAACAACGCGGGCTTCCTCAAGAAGCGGTTGATCGTCATTCTCAACGACAACCGCATGTCAATCTGTCCGCGGGTGGGAGCACTTGCCGAGTATCTCGACGTCATCCGCACAAACCCTTGGTATCGCGGTCTCCGCGACCAGGCGACCGGTCTGATCAAGGGCGTGCCGATGGTGGGCGAGTCGATGGAGCGAATGATCTCCAACGTAAAGGATTCACTGAAAGCAACGCTCCACGGTGGCATGCTCTTTGAGTCGATGGGGGTCCGATATTTCGGCCCCGTGGAAGGGCATTCACTGCCCAATCTGATCCGCTACCTTGAGATGGTGAAGGACGAGGAGGGGCCGATCCTCGTGCATGTGCTGACTGAGAAGGGGCACGGATTTAAGCCAGCCGAAGCCGATCCGGTCTTTTTTCACACGCCCGCGCCGTTTGAATGCGACGATGACGACTGCATCATCTCGATCAAGAAGTCGTCGGCCCGCACCTACACCGACACCGCCAGCACCGCGATCGCCGACTGCATGCGGCGGGACAAACGGGTGACAGTGCTCACCGCCGCGATGTGCCAGGGCAATAAACTGGAGCCAGTCCGCGCGGAGTTTCCCACCCGATTTTTTGACGTTGGCATCTGCGAATCGCACGCCGTCGCGTTCGCTGCTGGCCAGGCGAAGGTCGGCTGCCGACCGATCGTCGACATCTACAGCACCTTTCTGCAGCGGGCGTTCGACCAAATCTTTCAGGAGGTCTGCCTGCAAAACCTGCCGGTGATCTTCATGCTCGACCGGGCGGGCCTCACCGGCCCCGACGGCCCCACGCATCATGGCTCCTACGATTTGGGTTACCTGCGGCTCTTTCCCAATCTCGCCGTGTTGGCGCCGGGTGACGAGCACGATCTCACCGCCATGCTCAGCTGGGCCCTCACCCACAACGGCCCGGTGGCGATTCGGTATCCGAAGGCCGTGGTGGAAAACCAGCCCGCCGAGCGGCCGCCGATTGAACTCGGCCGGGCCGAATTGCTTGCCGATGGGCACGACGGCCTGATCATCGCCTGCGGCACGCTGCTCAACGCGGCCCTGAGCGCCGCGGCGCACCTCCGCGAGGAGGGGCTTGAGGTCGGCGTGGTCAACGCTCGGTTCGTCAAGCCGCTCGATCCACGAATCACGGAGTGGATCGAGGCGGCACCGTGGGTGGTGACCGTCGAGGAAAACACCCTGCCGACGGGCTTTGGCAGCGCGGTGCTCGAGGCGGTCAATGACGCGGGGATTCACGCGGGCCCGATCCACCGGCTGGGCCTGCCGGATCGGTTTGTGGAGCATGGTGAGCGGGGCGAACTACTCGCCGAACTGGGTCTCGACGAGGCCGGTATTGCTGCCCACTGCCGCCGGCTAGCGGGCCGTGAGCCGCTGGCTTGCCAAACGACCGCCAATGCGGCGACCACGAACCGGTAATGCCTTCCTAAGCCGCATGCGAAAAGTGCGATCTCGATCGGGCCGCTGCCACTGATGCCGCAGGATGCTCCAGGCTTCATACAATCCTCCCAGACTCTCTCGCAGACTCGCTTCCAGACTCTTTCAGGCATGTAGCATGACATCGCCAACTGCTTTCAAACGCTTGCGTCCGCAGCAGCCCTCGCCGACAGGGCTGCATGTTGTGATCGTCGGCGCCAGAGAGCTTGCCGGCGTTGAGGCCGAGGCGCACCGGCTGCAGAGCTGGCTCGAGCGTTCCGGCCACGCCGTGTCGCTCCGGCTTGCGCCTCGCAGCGACTGGGAAGTGGGCCGATTTCATCCAGACAACGGTCCGGCGGCCGACCTGGTCGTGGTGCTCGGAGGCGACGGCTCGATCCTGCGAACGGCCCGCTGGATGGGCTACGAACAGGTGCCCGTGCTCGGCTTCAACCTCGGCACGCTCGGCTTCCTCGCCGACTTCTCGATCACCGAAGCGGAGGCCGTGCTCAACGACATCGCCGCCGGTACCTTCCGGCTCATCGATCACCTCATGTTTGAGGCCGAGGTCATCCGTGACGGCGTGACGGTTCATCAGGAGCTAGGGCTCAACGAGACGTCGATCCTCGCCGGCCCCCCTTTCTCAATGATCGAAATCCATCTCTTTGTGGATGGTGATCTGGCCACCACCTACCGGGGCGACGGCCTGATCGTGAGCACTCCCGTCGGCTCGACCGCCCACAACCTGTCTGCAGGCGGCCCGATCGTCCGGAAGGATCTCGACGCCTTTGTCTTCACGCCGCTCAACCCTCACACGCTTACGAACCGCACCGTTGTCGATTCCGCCACGCGGACCTACGAACTGGTCGTGCCACATCCCAACGAGGGCTCGGCCTGCGTGGTCGACGGCCGCGTGATCACAGGGCTCGTCGCCGGCGACCGGGTGCGTGTCCGCCGTGCGGCGCCACTGTTTACGCTCGTAGAAACCCACAGCCATAGCTACTACCGCACGCTCCGCGACAAGCTCCACTGGGGCGGCGGTCTCCACGGCACTGGCGGACGGGCGCCCCGCGGAGGTGATGCATGAGGTGCTGCCTCTCCACGCTCCTCCTCGCCGGCACGCTCGCCGCTGGCGGCGGCTTTGTCCGGGGAGCAGACAACGCGAGCACCACCCCGCAGCAGTTCTCGCTTGCCTACTGCTTTCATCCGGCCGAACTGATCAGGATGGACGTGGCTCATCGCGCGCTCACTGAGACGACGATCGGCACCACGTCGCAGTCTACGGAGACCGCAACCGATTCTCAGAAAACCTGGACGGTGATCGCCGTCGATCCCGCCGGCCGAATCACGCTCGAACATTCAGTCAACGATGTCACGATGACCTCTCGGACGAGCGACCGCGGACAGATCCGCTGGAGCAGCCGGGATGAGGGGCCTGCACCCCCCGGCTACGAGCAGGTGAAGGCGAGCCTCGGTGTGCCGCTCTCGCGGCTGATCATCGACAAGAGCGGCCGTCTGTTCGACCGCCGCGACCTGCGGCCCTGTCCGCCATCCAGCACGGGCGACCTCGTGGTTGTGCCGCTGCCGGAGGGGCCGGTGGCCGAAGGAGCGGAGTGGACCGTGCCGCAGGAGGTCGTCATCGAGGTTCCCGGCGGCCAGCGAAAAGCGGTGCGAACGCGGCTACGTTACCGGCTCGATCAGGTTCGCGACGGCGTCGCGACCATTCGGGTCAACACGACCGTACTCACTCCGGTCGATGATCCGCGGCTTCAATCGCGGCTGCTCGAACGGATTTGGGACGGTACGATCGAATTTGACATCGACCGTGGCCGCGTCCTCCGACGGACCACGGGCATCGACCGCCGGATCGTCGGCTTTGAGGGTCCGGAGTCGAGCGTGCGGTATAAGTCGAGCTTGGAAGAGCGGCTGGTGGAGTAAGACGGGAGCGTCTCCCATGGAGGCGAGTTTTAAAGCGTGCCGCGGCATCCTGCCCCAGCTCCACCTCAGCCTGCGCGGAGAACGTCTTCAACGCGGCGAATCGCTTCTTCCACGTCCCACGACGAGTCGGCCAGCACGATCCGCGATCGCTGCGACATCCACGCCTCCACGGTCTTCTGGGCGGAGATCACCGTCGAGTGGCTGCGGCGGCCGAAATAGCTACCAATTTCCGTGAGTGCTAGCGTGGTATGCCGCCGAGCGAGAAACATCGCCAGCATCCGCGGATGGTTGACTGTGCGAGCGCGGCGGGCCGATTGGAGGCTACCTGCCTCCATGCCGAAGGCAGAGCAGACAGCCCGTTCGATGTCGGCAAGCCGTACGCTGCGAGCACTGGATCGCACGAGGTCGGCCAACGACTCCTCCGCCATGCCGGCCGTGATCGGCAGGCCAAGCATGTGACTCGTGGCCTCGAGCCGATTCAGGGCGCCGATGAGTTCACGGGCATGGCGAGTCATGTGGGTGGCAACAAAATGTGTCACCGCATCAGGCAACGACAGCCTGCGGGTGACGGCAACGGCGGTCACGATGCCGCGGCGGACGTCGTAATCAGGCGGCTCGATGCGGGCTGTCATGCCACCTCGCAGCCGCGTGAGCAGGTCGGGGCCTAGGCCGTCGAGCGCCGAGAGATCTCGGTCGGAGGCAAACACCATCTGCCGTCCCTGCCGGTGCAGCGCATCGACTGTCTGCTGGAGTTCCATGAGCGTCGCCCGCTTCCCGGCAAAAAACTGCAGGTCGTCGATCACCAGAAGATCGGCATGGCGGCAGGTTCGGCGAAACCCGGGGAGCCCGCTGCCATGCAGCGCCTGGAGAAAACTCGTGGTGAACTGTTCGGCCGAGAGCAGGAGCGTTGTCGCGTTGGGATGCAGATCGCGAAACCGACCGCAGATACCCTCAAGCAGGTGCGACTTACCGACGCCACTGGGGCCATGAATCACCAGCGGAGACATCTCGCCGGGCCGCATTGCTGCGATTTCGATGGATGCAAAGGCCATGCGGTTGCTCGGCCCCACGACGAAGCCACCGAGATCGGGAGTCAGTCGTCGCGTTGCAATTGCTGCTGCTGGGGCAGCATCTGTTCTGCCTCGGCTCATAACGGCCGTCCGCTGGGCCGGCAGCGGCTTGCCCGGTCGAGACACGGCAACGGCCCGCACGGGCTTGCCTGCCTGCGGAGAAGACGGCGGAATCTGAGTCGTGACCGGATCGACCACTGCCAGATCGGATCGCCAAGCAACGGAAGTCGCCACCCCGCAGACCGCCCGCACTGACTCTTCGACATCAGCCCAAAACGTGCGCTTCAGCCACTCCTGCGAAAACGCATTCGCGACGTTTACGGTCACGCAAAACCCAGCGGAGTTGCCCCCGGCGTCGGAAGCCGCGGGTTCCACCACGATGCCCACGGCATCTCCAAACCAAACGGCATAACGCTCTGCTCCCAGCCGCTCGCACAAAACCCCGGCAATCCGCGCGGACAACATGGACAACTCAAGGTGGCTATCCTGCTGCCCTAGGCCGTCGATGCAATCCGGCCGGGGCGGCAAGCCACTGGCTGAGTTCGTCGCAATGACCGCTACTTTTGCCATGGCTTCCCAGTGCACGCTGTGAACCCGCGAGCGGCCCGCGAGCCACTCCGCCAGATTCATCATGTCTCTTCCTTGATGCGTGCGAGCCGTCAATGCCCGCGCGGCGAGTATAGGAGTGCTAGCAGTGCTGTCAAAGCCATGACAGCATCACCGCGGAAACAACCAGCACCCAGTCTCCGCCCTGCCGGCATCCACGCCTGAAGAGACGTTGTCACGCAGTCGCATCGCCACGAAGGCCGCGGTGGACAAACTGTGTGAAATCGCGAAACATCGTTCTTTTTCAGGGCTTCACGATCTTCGGCACGCAATCCGAAATTTTTCTATACTACGGACCGGTAGCTGATCTGCACGGCTTGCGGATCCCACCGATTATCGGCCAAGTACTGGGAGAGGTACTTCATGTCTTGGCTCTGACTGTCCGTTCACGGCACGCACTCTAGGACGCGTTTGATGCCATTCTCCCCAATCCTTGTCTGTCTGTTTCAGACCGTGGTCGTTGGCTCACTCTGCAGCCTTCCCGCTGTGCTGGCAGCCGCCGAGGCCCCGCCAACACCAGCGCCGTTTCAACCAGAAGACATCTCGATCGGCGAACCGATCTCCCTGCCCTTCGCCACACCGCTCGCCACGCCCGCCCCCGGACGACAGCCCAATACGCCTGTTGCTGCAACCCCTCCAGCTCAGCCGTTTCAGCCCCCCTTGCCTGGCACCCTTCCCACAGCTGTCCCGGGCGAGCCTCCCGGATTCGTCGCTGGCAACGGCTGGCTGGGGATCGCCGTCGACGACACCGTGATTACAGGGCGGTTGGTGGTGGTCGAAGTGGCTCCCAACGGGCCAGCGGCCAAGGCCGGCATCAAGCCGCAGGACGTGCTGCTGGCAATTAATGGCAACCAATTACAAAACGGGGACGAACTGGCGGCGGCATTGGCTGCCATCACTCCTGGGCAACGCGTGAAAATAGCCGTCGGTCGCGAAAACCGTGTCGACGACGTGCTTGCGGAGGCCTCCATTCGTCCCCCCGAGGCACTGTCGCGCGACTGGCAGTCCGCCCTGCCTGAGCCGACAGCCCTGCCTCAGCCGACAAAGGGCCAGCCCGTCCTCCCGCCGTCTGCGATTGCAGTTCCCGCTCCTCCGTTAGCTCTGGCGCCCGCCGCGGTCGTCGCACCGAACAGCATCGTGCCCGCGCCGCCGGCAGAGCCACCTTCGGCAATCACCACGAGTGTGCTCGCTTCGGCACCGTGGCCGAATCAGACCATGACAGAAACCAGCCCGGCACTCCTGCCGCCGCCCGCCAGCCCGGCCGTGCAAAGCCGGGTCGCTACGGGCCGCACGGCTCTGGGAGTGCGAACGGTGCCTGTGGATCCAAACGTTCAGTCGCGGTTTCGGCTTTCCGCCGCCCAGGGGGCCTTTGTCGTTGGCGTGGTGCAGGACCTGCCGGCGTCGAGAGCCGGTCTACCGCCAGGCAGCGTGATCGTGGCGATCAACCATCAGCCGGTTCGTTCGCCACAAGACCTCTCGCAACTGGTGGCCAGCGGGCCGGTCGGCACGCCCGTCTCGCTCAACTATGTGCTGCCCGGCGGTGAACTCAAGCAGGCCGATGTCGTACTGCAGGCGCTCGAACTGCCCCTCGAACAGGCCCTTGTGGGTGACGGTGGGGCCGCTGCAATCGTGCCGCCTCCCGCACTGCAGCCGACCCCGCTGACCACGCGTCGCGTGCAGTCGGCCGTAGCGCTACAGTCGCCAGAGCCTCAGCCACTGGTCCGACTCGAGGAACTGCTCCGTCGCATGAACGCGCGGCTCGAGCAGATGGACCGCCGGCTCGAACGCCTCGAGTCGGGCCGGTAAGCGCCTGGCATGTACCGCCCTCCACCACCAGATTGTTCATCCCCATACCGCTCGGAGATAGTGTCCTGAGTCGAGTCCTGAATTCCCTGTTTTTGAAGGCCGTTGTTCTCAATACTTGGCTGGGGTGGTGAGCGGGCCGACGGCTTTACAAGCCGGCCGCTGAACGATCTGGCTGGATTTCGTCCGACGGTGGCAACGCTCTGCTACGGCATGAACGACGGCGGCTAT
>JBAXUW010000095.1:0-11762 GCA_037129495.1 Planctomycetota bacterium
GAGGCCTACGTCAACACGCTCCAGGGCACGTTTGCATTCGACGCCTTCAAGACGTCGTTCCTGCAAAACCAGGCCGATCTGACCGATTTCCTTGCCAACCATCCCGGCTACGCAGCGAATCTGATCACCGAGTCGCGGGCTGCGGCCCAGACGGGTTCGCTGGCGGCCGACGGCCGTGACATCGGCCAGCCGGTGGCAATCAACCAGATTGAGTACGGATTCTTCGCCGAGTCCCTGACAACAGCCCAGGCCGATCTGGCCGCGCTGAGAACGAAGCTCGCGAAAGAATACACCGTTACCATCCGCGAATGGTGGTACACCCGCACGGTGCAGCTCAGCTACATAAGCGACGCCCGCTATGTGCAACAGCTCGCCCTCGTCAACGCCCTCTCGTCCCGAGTGAACGCTGCGAAGACTTTTACCGATCCGGCCGTCCGACAGCAAAACACACTCCTTGCCAAGCAACGGGCCTACGACACCACGCGCGCCGCTGCCACAAAGAACGTCGATGCCGATCGCGCGACCTACGACTCACTCAAGTCAAGGCTCAATAACCAGTACGCGGTGCTCCAAAAGCTCAGCGGGTTCGCGATCGACGTCGTCACGTCGTCGCGGCCGGGCCAGTCGGCCGCCGGCTTCACCGACCCCGGTAGTCTGATCTCGGAGCTGAAAAGCTACTCCGATCGCTACGAGGTTCTCGACAAGGGTCAGACGGTCACCCCCAAGAACGTGGATGAGTTCCGTCCGGGAACGTCCGCCACATCGGTGCTGCGTCGCGTCGACCGCACCGATTCGCAATTCGTGACATCGATCAGCGTTCTGGGTGGGGCCAACGGCCTCCGGATCAACGTCGGCCAGCATGACGTCGAAAATCTAACGCTGTCCTTCGGCGACCAAGCCGACACCGTCACCGTGCGGGAGCTGGCGTCCGAGTCTGCCAGAATCACTGTCAACACTGGCAAAGGCAACGACACGGTCAATGTCGGGAACGTCGGCCGTACGCTCGCCGGCATCTTGAGCACACTCGTGATCGATGGCGGTCTGGATAGTGACACGATCAACATCGATAACGCCGGATCCCAGGCCGACGCCGTCACGACGCCCGACGCCGCCGGACTGCTCACCGCTGGCGGTCTCCGCGGCCTCTCTATGAAGAACGGCATCGACTATAGTGAAGCGGAATCGCTCGTCATCACGCTCGGCAGCGGCCGCGATACCTTCACCGTGGCAGGCACGAGCGACGGAACCACCACCTCTATTGACGGCACCAGTGGAGACGATCGCTTCATCGTCAAGGGCGAGGCTCAGAATGGGCTGGCGGGCATTCTCGGCGGGATCTCGCTCATCGGCCGTGGCACTGCCGCAACCTTGGTCATCGATGGCAGCCAGGTCGCCGCGAACGCGGTAAAGCAGCCAGGCACGCTCACGGCCACGAGCGTCAGTGGATTCTCGATGGGAGGCCAGATCAACTACGCGGGTTTCGCCGACACCACACTGAAGCTCAATAATGCCGGCATCACGATTGAATCGACGCAGACCGGAAAAACCCATGTAGTCACCGGCGACAAGGCCGACACGCTGCAAATTAACAACTATCAGGGCCTTCTCGACGTCAAGACCGGGGGCGGCGCCGACACGATCACCGTGTTCGGTACGACAGCCGAACTGATCGGTGTCGGAACCCTGACCCTCGATGGCGGGCAAGATAGTGACCGCTACGTCGTCAACTCGCCGACCGGCGGCGGAACGACTACCCATACCATCACACTGGCAGACACCGGGACCGCTGGCCGCGACAGGCTGAACTTCATGGGGTCAAGCGGTGACGACCGCATCAGATTCGATACCGTCTACGACAAGTCGAAGGACACCGCCAATGCGAAGCCAGAATTCAGCCAGAATCGCTGGACAGGCTTCGGCAGCCACGGGGATGGGCTGATCGTCGCGGGTCCCAAGACGAATGCCGCAAGTCTCCAGCCGATCGACACTGGCAACCTCGCGGCGCTTGCCAATGACAGCGACTCGTCTGCAGCCCTGACGGCCGTGAAGGTCGCTGGCCGCGATGAATCGGGCAACTACCTGGTGCTCAACTACGGCAAGTCGCTGGAGACCATCGACGTCCGCGGCGACGCGGGAGACGACACGTTTGAGAGTAACGACACCGCTCAAGCAATCAATGTCTACGGAGACCGCGGGAACGACCAGTTCTATGTCGGCGAAGTGTATGCGTTTGACACCGTGCTCGTGGACGGAGAAGAGGTGCAGGTTGTCACGGAGGTCAGCCACGGGGCATCACAACCCATGCGAGTCTCCGGGGGAGACGGCAACGACTACTTCGAGGTCAGCCACAATGCTGCCCCTATCTCCCTGTTTGGGGATAATGGCAACGATACGTTCTTCGTCAGAGCCCTGCTGACCTACAACGCGGACGCAACCATCGTTGCAGTAGATTCCGCCGTCACAAAGGTCGGCGCCGGCAGTGATCCCACTCTCACAACACCCCAGAAGCCTGTGTCGACCGACTCGGTCGATATCGACACGCTCGTCTATCTGGAGAATGCCAACATCGAGATCTCAGGTGGCTCCGGGTTTGACTCGGTAGCGATCGTCGGCACGGCCTTGGCCGACACCTTCTACGTCTTCACCGAGGTGGTGGATGGCAGGAAGATGCAGCGGATCTACGGCGCAGGCATGAAACTTACCGACCTGCTTGACGTCGAGCAGGTGCAGATCATCACCGGTGCTGGTGACGACAAGGTCTATCTCTATGGCTTCGACATGCCCGGCACCGCCGAGTTGGCGATCAACACCGGCAGAGGGAGCGACTCCGTCTACGTTGGCGGTGCCGCGCAGACATTCACGCTCCGATACCCTGCCAACAGCCGCACCGCGTTTGTCACGGTAGACGGTTTCCAGCAGGCCGATCCAACCCCGATCACTGGCGGCCTCGCTATCGACCAGACGAAGGCCAGAAGCAGCATCGTGCCGTTCACCATCAACGACCCGGCACACGCTGTCACTCGGACGATGCCCGCAGCGCCAGCTCTCAGTGGAATCCATAATCCTGTCGTCGTATTCGATCCTGAGGGACTCAAGGACACGATCGTATTCAGTGGTCTCCAGGGGCAGACCGCCCTTATTTCTGCTGATCGCACACTCTTCACGCGGACGTTCACGACCGATCCCAGCAAGTTCACAACGGTCTCCGAAGGCTTCACAGGGGTGCAAGCCGCAGGGACGCTCACAAGCCTCGTCAATCAATTCAAACGCCTCCCCGAGGCGGGAAAAGCCGATCTCCGCAAGCAGCTCGACGAGGTTCTCGCGCAGCAGATTCGATATAACGATCGCTACCTTGACAGTGGCCTGATTGACCGACTGGCCACACTGACCGGCAACCAGACAGAAAGCGTCACGATTACTGCCGATACGGCCTACAAAACGTTCCTGAACGAGACAAACTCCGGCACGCTGACGACCGCCCGCGGGCAGCTTGACGCTTTCCTCAGAACTCTCGGGTACACAGTCAGCTACAAGGTCGTCCCCAATCCCGACCGCAGTGGCTCCAGCCTCTACGATATCGACAAGATCTCGAGTGCCGACGGCATCCGCCTAGCCTGGAAGGGCCAATACACCGAGATCGTTCAGGATGGCGTTACGCTGCGAGACATCGTCGGGGTCAGCCTCGTAACAGTCGTCGATCAAAAGCTGGCGGTGTCGGCAGGCTATCTCAGTAAACCGGAGGTTGCGAGCACCGAACGATTCAACGCAGTCTATGTGCCGGGCCAGCAGCCAATGGTCTTCTTTAATGCGTTGGACGAGGTCACGATCAGCCTCGCGACGGATAAGCCAAGCACGCTGACTCTCGACAACAGCCTCTACACCGGCAGTCTGATCGCCTATGGCGGCGATCAGGGCGATCAGTTCAACGTGAATGCGATCGCGGGCCCAACCTTTCTGCACGGCGGCGGCGGCGACGACAGGTTTACGGTTGGCCAGGGAGTTGCAGGCAAGATCAATGGCAGCCTGTTCCTGTTTGGCGACGCCGGCACCGACAGCGTTGTTGTCAACAGCGGCCCAACAGCTGGCAGCGGCGTCCAGGCGACGACGAACACCGTCCAACACACGCTCTATCAGGAGGAGGTGAGCACTATCAACAGTGCTCTCTCCCTCACCACCGACGCAATCGAAAACCAGCAGATTGGTGACCGGATGCGGGTCGCCTCAGTGCCGTATGCCCAAGCGGCGGCCGAGGCGAGCGCGGAAGCTCTCGAGAGCGTGCTGAAGGCCAAGGGCAAGGAGCTTTCCGACACGATCGCGAACCAGCTGACGAAGACGAAGACAAAGTTTTCCGATGGTGTCTCGAGCCTCATCACGACGCAGCAGAATCTGGTCACAAGCACGCTCACCGACAGCCTGAAGCAATACTACGATGCCCGCGCGGCGCTCGACGCCGCCATCGAGGAAGAGGCCGTCACCGAAGAACAGATCTCCGCTGATGCAAGGAGTATCGTCAAGAGACTCTTCGGCCTCGCGGCGGATCAGGAGTTTGTGGGCAACAAGGGCTACCGCCAACTTGCGTTCGGAGCCTTGAGCGCCCTCGGAGACAAGTACAACCCTGGTCGCTACACACTGAAGAGCGAGCCGACCGCCTCTGACCTGATGAACGGATTCTCCACATCCATCCAGTTGTCCATTGATCCCTCGACCACGCAAGGCACGTTCCACCTGCGGTTCGACGTCGAAAACCCCGACGGAAGTGTCAGGACGATCGAAACGGATCCGATCAACTACGACCTCTCGAATGCTGCAGCGACCCTGGCCAAGACGACAAACTTCAGCACCAGACCCACGACCGTTGATATGAGTCAAAAGACCATCGTTCTCTACGGCCTGCCCGCAGAGGCCATTCGGACGATGCAACTGGTGGTCGACTCCCGGTTCAAGAATCCGAGCGAGTACGTACGCGCCCCCAGCATCACAGCGACCACGTACGGATTGCGGTTCGACCTGAGGATCTATGGCAGCCCGGCTTCAGATCCTGCGGGGGTCTTCCCCCGCACTGAATCTGGCAGCTTTTTTACCCAGCTCTCCTCCGTAAGCGACATTGAAGACCTCCAGGCTCTAAGGCGTCAGGCGACGGCCGTCCTCGCCAATAAGGATGAGCTCACGAAGATCCTCGACAAGGCCACAGAGAATGTGGCGGCGACATACGCGAGCCAGGGGCTCTCAGCAGTCGCGCCCACCCCCGACGATCTAGAGACTTATTACGTGCTCGCTGCGGCCAACGCAAACGGCACGACGGGCCAGGCCGATACGACGGGCCAGGCCGCGTTCCTGGTGGGCGACGTGCCCGTGGTCAAAGACAAACTCAGCGACATCGCCACGACGATCTCAGGCGACGTGGGGGTGGCCCTCGATCGCTTCGACAAGGCAGTCGCGGAAGCCCGAAAGCTCGCGGACGACCCCACAAGTGCAGGTTTCCGCGACGCCGTTGGAGTCACGCTGTCGCAGAGCCTGACAAGCCTCGACGCTATGGCGGGGAGCAGCGCATTTGTGTCGGCCTTCAAGGAGCAACTCACCTCGCTCGGGCAGCAGATCAAAACGGAGATTCTCTTCTCCGCGGAATATCAGGATCTTGTCCAACTCAAGACCCTGCAGAGTGCCAGTGTCAGCGACGATACCGTGGCGGGATTCGCGGCGGCAGCAGCATTCCGAAAGATCGTGTCCCCCACGTGGCAGCAAGCGGTTGACCTCTTTCAGGGCCCCTTTGCCGCAGTGATCGAGACCTACGACCTGGCCGATGCGATCGCTATCAAACTGACGGCGTATGAATCGGGCGAATTCGAAGACTTCCAAAGATTCGTGCCCCTCCGTGGCACTGCCTTTAAAGATCTTTGTGGCTGTAATATGCGGGCTTTCGCAACGTCCATGAAGTATCTCGACGGCACGTTCGACCTCGCGGATTTCAAGCGCGATATCCTGGCCACGAGGGCGACTCTTGACGCCCACCAGACGGAGTCGGATGTCTCGTCCTTGTTGGCTGATGCGTCCCTGGCAGCTCAATACTCTCAGCAGCTCTCCACCCTTTTGAACGACCAGGCAACCGTCACCGAAATCGGCATACGCAACGACTCTGTCGTAGGCTTTCTCGACAAAGCCTTGGACGACGCCGACGCCAGCTTCGACGCTCTCAAAGAAAAGCTCGAAACAGAATACACGGTCACCTTCGGTGGCTCCACATTCTTCGGCTTCTACATCCCGGCGGTCACGTTTACGCTCAGCTACACAGGAGACCCCCGCTACCAAAACGCCTTGTCACAGAAGGAAAAGGCCAGAAGTGCGTACAACGAAGCGGCAACAGCCGCAACGCAGCCAGGAGCCAACGCCGAGACACTGGCACAACGGATCAGCGATCTGAAGGGCAAGCTCGACGTCGTGCAGGCCAGAATCAATGCCACCACGGAGAATGTGCAGGACATCAAGTCAACGATCAGGCAGCAGTATCGCTTCCTGCAGGTCGTGAGCCCGATCGCGATCGACGTGGTGAGCACAACACGGACGACCGCCGCAGCAGCAGATTTCCTCGCGGTCGGAGCATCGCTCACGAAGTATTTCGAATCCTATTCGGTAGGAACGGGGCCGGGCGTCGTCACAGACTCGAAGATCTTCAATCGCAGCGGTGGTTCGGTCACGAAAGTCACCAGTCTTTCCGACGCCTTCACGGTGCTGTCGCTCACCGGCCTCGACATTGCAGGGTCGACAGCGAATGGCATCCACGTCACCCAAGATGGCATCGAGAGCGTCACCGTCGGCCTGACCACGCAGCGGAACGCCTTCGAGTCGATGGCTCCCAACGATCTCCCGGTTGCCACAGTGTCGGTTGCTGAAAACCAGTCGTCGGTGAGCCCGTTTAGCACTCCGCACGTCGCGAACCAGTTCTCCTACAGCATCGTGGGCGGCGCCGATCAGTCGAGGTTCACGATTTCTCCCGACACCGGAGTGCTCTCATTCACAGGTTCTTCCGACTTTGAGGCACCCGCCGACGCGGGGCGCGACAACGTCTACGACGTGGTCATTCAGTCTGCTGTGGGATCGATCGTCGCCAGCCGGGCGGTGGCCGTAAGCGTCACGAACGTCGTGGATGGCCCATCAATCACGAGCCCCGGCGAAGTATCGATTCAGGAACGCAATACCCTCGTGCAGCAGGTGCTGGCGGTCCGCGAGGTCACCCGGCCCCAAAGCACGCTGACCTACGCAATCGTCGGTGGTGCCGACCGCGGCCTCTTCGTGATTGATTCCGCCACCGGCAGACTGTCGTTCACGGTTTCACCCGACTTTGAAGCACCAGCCGACGCGGACCGCAACAACGTCTACGACCTGACGGTGCAGGTATCTGACACAATCTCAACGACGACCAAGCCGCTGGTCGTCCGCGTCACCAACGTGAACGAGTCTGGCCCAGTCTTCACGACACCACAAAGCGTGACAATCCCGGAAAACCAGGGTTTCGTGCAGCAGGTTACCGGCCGAGACCAAGATTTTGGCAGCGTGCTCCGCTATTCGGTCACCGGCGGACCTGATGCCAGGCTGTTTTCAATCGATCCGTCTACAGGAAGCCTGACATTCCTGGTGGCTCCTGACTTTGAGAGTCCGCAGGATGACGGTCAGGACAACGTCTACAACCTGCTCGTGTCGGTCAGCGACGGGCAGTTGGCAACCCAGCAGGCGGTCGCCGTATCTGTCACGAACGTTGTCGACGCTCCGTCGATCGTCAGCCCGAGCCGGGTTGAGGTGCTGGAGAACAGTGTGGCCCCCGTTCAGACCGTCGTGGGCCACCGAGAAGCGAGCCGGCCAGGCAGCCTACTGACCTACTCCATCGTGGGAGGCGCCGATGCGGCCCGGTTTAAGATCGACGTCAACACCGGGAGGCTCGAGTTTGCGCCAGTCAGAATTTTTGACAAGCTCTTTCCGTGGTCGCCAAACTACGAAGCCCCAGCGGACACCGGCCGCGACAATGTCTACGACGTCACCGTCAGGGTGTCAGACGGATCGCTCACGACCACCAAGGCGATCGCCGTAGCGGTGACGGATGTCAATGAATTCGCCCCAGTGTTCAAAAGCGCTTCGCAGGTTTCGGTTCCTGAAAACGGGACGGCCGCGCTGAGTGTCACGGCGACTGACGCCGACGGCACCAGTACGCTGCAGTACAGTATCGCGGGCGGTGCCGATAAAGCCGCGTTCACAATCAATCCGACCACCGGCTTGCTCTCGTTCAAAACGGCACCGGATTACGAGAAACCCTCCGACAGCGACAAGGACAACAAGTATAACGTCACGGTCTCCGTGAGCGACGGCCTGAATGTGGTTACACAGGCCATCGCCGTGGGGGTCGGAAACGTCAACGAGATGCCCACGATCACGTCGTCCAAGAGTGCGAGCGTGGCCGAAAACCAGACGGCGATCATGACCGTTAAGGGCACCGATCCGGACGCGGCTACACGCTTGACCTACAGCATCGCGGGCGGTGCCGATAACGGCCTGTTCGCGATCAACGTGACAACCGGAGCCTTGTCGTTTAAGACGGCACCCGACTACGAAACCCCCGCCGATAGCAACAAAGACAATGTCTATCTTGTGGATGTCATGGTCTACGATGGTCAACTCTCGTCCACCCACAGCCATGAGGTGACGATCACGAATATCGTTGAAGCCCCGGCGATCGCGAGCCAGGCAGCAAAAACTATTCAAGAGAACACGACGGACGTCACGACAGTCACCGCCGTCATCGACTCCACAAAATCTTCCGCGGATCTTCGATACAGCATCTTGGGCGGACTTGATCAGACCAAGTTCACCATTGATCCCACGACCGGCCTGCTGTCGTTCAGGCAGGCTCCAAACTTTGAGAAGCCAACCGATAGCGGCTTGAACAATGTCTACAACGTCATCATCCAAGTCACTGACGGCGTGAGTCCAGTGACACAGTCGCTCGCCGTCACCGTGGCCAACGTCAACGAGGCGCCGGTTTATCCGTCCTCAGTGGCCTCGATGTCGGTTAAGGAGGGGCGACGAGTTATCGGGCTCGTCAATGCCAAAGACGAGGATGCCGGCCAACAGGCAAAGCTACGGTACTCCCTCTCCGGCGGAGCCGACAAAAACCTCTTCACAATCAACGCGATCACCGGCCAGCTATTGTTCAAGACCGCCCGCGATTTCGAGGTCACCAGCGACGCCGACAAGAACAACGTCTTCGACGTCGTGATTTCGGCGACCGATGGCACACTCGCCACAGTGCAACCGATCGCCGTGACGCTGGTGAATGTCGTGGACGCCCCCACAATCACAAGCAAGGCCGCCGTGAGCATGCTTGAGAACAACTTCTTCGTGCAGAAGGTGACAGCTTTCTCCGAGATGCGCACCACAGTGGTCTACAGCCTTGCAGGCGGCAACGACAAAGACCGGTTCACAATCGATTCCGCCACGGGCGATCTCGCGTTCAAAGTCGCCCCAGACTACGAGCGTCCAACCGATACTGGCGCCAACAACGTCTATAATGTGACTGTCAAGGCGACTGCCGGCACACGCGTCACCACGCGCCGGGTGGCGGTGGTCGTCAGGAATGTCGTAGACGCCCCAACGATCACAACCGCTGCAAGCGTGTCGGTCGCTGAAAATGGGACGGCGGTGCAAACCGTCACGGCGATCCGCGAGAAGACACGGCCCAGCGCGCCGCTCACTTACAGTATCGCGGGCGGTGCCGATCAAGCCGCGTTCGCAATCAATCCGACCACCGGCCTGCTCTCGTTCAAAACGGCCCCGAATTTTGAGAAGCCAACCGACAGCGACACCAACAATGTCTATGACGTCACGGTCTCCGTGAGCGACGGCTTCCTCTCGCGCGAGCAGACCTTTGCGGTGTCGGTAACGAACGTCATCGAAGCCCCGGTGATCACCTCTCCCGCGGCCGTGTCGGTCGCGGAAAACTCCGCGGCCGTGCAGATGATCGTTGCTGAACGGGACAAGGGGCGGCTGTCGATCGCTCCCACGTTCAGTATTAATGGCGGCGCCGATTCCTCCATGTTCACGATCAACCAATCCACGGGCAACTTGGCGTTTAAGGTGGCACCAGACTACGAACGAGCCACTGACACAGACAAGGACAACGTCTACGAAGTGCAAGTTAAGGCGACCGTTGGCCTGCTCTCTTCCTGGCAGACTATCAGAGTGACGGTGACAAATGTCGTGGATGCTCCGTCTTTCACGACACCAGCAGCGTTCATAGTCGAGGAGGGCCGGTCGCTCGACATCTCCACGCTGGCGGCTGTGGGCGAGTCGGGCAAAACGCTCACCTACAGCATTTCATCGGTTCCGCTCTCCATCAATCCCACGTCGGGCCTGCTCTCGTTCAAGAGCAATCTGTTCGAGGGCTCAGGGGGGCGGCCAGGCCCGTCGTTCGAAGACCCAGGTGGCGTTGTTAAGGACGGTAAGAATACCAATGAGTATCAGGGAGTCGTAACTGTCAGTGACGGGACATTGACAGCCGAGCAGGCGATTACGGTCAACGTCACCAACAGGGATTTAGGGCCATTTATCACAACGCCATCCGCACAGTCGGTTACGGAGAACACCACCGCTGTTACAACAATATCCGCGAAGAAGGAATCCACGCGGTCTACTTCGACGTTGACGTATGAACTGACCGATGGGGGCGACAACCGCCTTTTCTCGATCAACAAAAGCACCGGCAGCCTTGCGTTTAAATCGGCTCCAAATTTTGAGAAGCCGGAAGACACGAACAGCGACAACGTCTACGAGTTGACAGTGGTGGTCAGGGACGGAAGTACCAAATACGGTTACAAAAACATCCGCGTGACAGTCACCGACGTGGCGGGCAAGTAACCATCAGGCAGGCTGCTTCCACCACGAACCAGCCTGCCCGAACTACCGCTTCCTGCACGGGCGGCATCTACCGCTACATCGGCCGCAACTTCCAACGATGCGAATGGTATTCCTCGAGGAGAAGCCCGTAGATGTGGCAATCGTCCCCATCCGGGAACGCCTGTCGCAGGATTCCCTCCCGAGGGCAGCCGAATTTTCGAGCGATCGCGAGCGCACGGGAATTGGAGCCGCGAATCGGCCCCGTCAATCGCTTGATGTTCAGGCGACCAAATGCCAGGTCGAGGGCTTGACCGATAAATCTGCGGGTCATCCAGCGTGTTCCGGGCACCGCGGCAAAATGGAAGCAGGCGCTGTGGTCGGTAATATCTGAGAACACCACCACGGCAACAAACTCCCCCTGCTCGTCCACCATCGCCCAGGTCAGGCATTTCCCGGTCGGCCCCTCAAGGTGCATCCTCTTTCGAGCCCAGTCGACGGCCTCCTGCCCCCGTTCGTTGCCGATAATCGTGTTCATCTGCTGCGCCCTTCTCAAGTCGCTCTCCACCTTCCGGCACGCCGGCACTCCGGCGACTCCCTGTCGCGAGGCCGGCCGCTTACTGCCACTGCCTCTGACGTTCTACCACTTCGCCTAGCTGCCGGGCAGTATTCGGCGATGAGTCGGTCATACGCCGCCCGTGCCTCTGGAGAGACAAAAACCGGGGAACGGGATTTCCCCGTTTCTTTTTCCCCGTTTTCGGATTCATCGCTAAGCACTGCCGAACGTCAACAAATCCAATTGCCTCTATTTCCTTGGGGCTTCCAACCAGTCGGGGCGACCCCCGACTGGCCATGTATAACCGGGGCCCCTTCGACATCGCGACCCT
>JBAXUW010000096.1:0-11681 GCA_037129495.1 Planctomycetota bacterium
GGGCGATCAAAGATTTCGGCAAGATCCTGCTGGTCTATCCACATCCTACCCGTCTGCCCCAGACAACCGGAAGTTTCGGCCCCGCCGGTTGTCAGACCCTGCGTTTTAAGGGGAATTTACGTTCCGCCCGTCTCGACGTAGTCCTGCCCGTCTCAACGTCTCGCTCGCCGGGAAGCAGTTCGTAAAACGTCTGCTCGAGCCGCACAAAAGTGTCGGGGGCAATCTCTTCTGCCCGCACCTTCTCGTCGAACCCCAGCGTTTCGTAGACGCGGGCCACGGTCTTCCGGGCCGAGTCTTGCTGCTTGCCGCCGGCCAGGCGAACGAGCACGCCCCGCAGTAACTTTCGCCGGTGGCAGAAGACCTCGCGGACAAACGCGTGAAACCGTCCCAGATCTACAATCTTCGCCCGCCGCTCGGGCTCAAGCTCCAGATGCACGATCGCCGACTCAATCTTGGGCCGCGGCCAAAACACGCTCGGCGGCAGGATTCGCACGATCTCGCCGCGACACTGGGCACCAACCCAGACTGAAAGGGCGTTGTAGTCGTGCGAGCGGGCGGGGGCGATCATTCGCTCCGCCATCTCCCGCTGCACGGTCACGGTGGCAGTATCAAACGGCCGCGGAGACGCCAGCAGATTGGAGATCACCGGCGTCGCCACGCAGTAGGGAAGGTTGGCAACCAGCCGGAAGCGGCCCCCCGGCTGCAGCACGCAGGCTGCCTCGATGGCGGCGAGTACGGCCGGGGCAAAGCGATGCTTTGAGGCGAGCACGTCTCCCTCGACCAAGGTGACACGGCCCAACAGATCGCCGTCAAAGTCGCCGGCCAGCAGCCGGTCACGGGTCAGTTGCGCGAGTCGGGCATCGATCTCGGCGGAAACGACGCGACCGGCAGCACGGGTGAGCCGTTCGGTGAGCGCACCAGTACCCGAGCCCACCTCCAGCACAACATCGGCCGGCGTGATGCCCGCGGAACGTTCCAAAAGATCGAGCAGATTGAGGTCGACGAGGAAGTTTTGGCCGCGGCGGGCGTTGATCGTAAAACCGACCTGCAAAAACAGCTTCTTCAGATATGCCGTCGTCTGCCGTGCCGGCTCAGTCGAAGGTGATTGCTCTGCAGTCATGCCCGGCCCTCCTGCCAGCGGGCGACATACTTGAAGACCAGGTCGGTTTCAAGATTCACCCCATCACCCGCGGCGAGGCTGCCGAGCGTTGTGCCGGCGAGCGTGTGCGGAATGAGCGCCACGCTGAACCAGTCGTCGGTCACGTCAACGAGCGTCAGGCTGACGCCGTCGATCGCCACCGAACCCTTCGACGCCATCTGGGCCAGCAGGGCAGGGGGAGCCGAGAATCGGCAGGTGACCCAGTCGCCCTCCTGCACTCGGGATTCAATCCGGCCCTGACCGTCGACGTGGCCGGTGACAAGGTGCCCTCCGAGCCGGTCAGAGAGGCGTAGTGATCGCTCCAAATTCACGAAATCGCCCCCCGTAAGCTGGCCGAGCGCTGTCCGCGACAGCGTCTCCGGGCCAAGCTGAAACTCAAGCCGCGGGCCGTCGATCCGCACGACCGAGAGGCAGCAGCCGCTCGTGCAAATGCTTTCGCCGAGCTGGGCCTCCTGCGCAATGGTCCGCGCCTCCACGATCAGCCGCACGCCCGGCGGCTCCGGCACCACCGCAACAACAAGGCCCAGCGATTCGACGAGTCCGGTAAACATACGTGGCTGCGGGGAGGACGAGCGGGCAGAAATCCTGCCCGCTGGAACCCGTCAAGATAGCTTGGCGGAGCCTCTCCAGCCATGACGGCAGCTTTCGGCCTTGCGTAGCGGCCCGCTGCGGTCACAATTGCGGCGGTCCGCCAACGCCGCTGCCAGTTTTCACCCTCCCACTTCATCCCACCGACCGGAAAGCATCTCCCCATGTCCACGATCGTCGACATCCACGCCCGCCAGATTCTCGACAGCCGCGGTAACCCTACGATCGAGGTCGACGTCAGCCTCGCCGACGGCGCCTTCGGCCGGGCGGCTGTTCCCTCAGGCGCCAGTACCGGAGCCCACGAGGCGTGGGAGAAGCGCGACGGCGACAAGAGCGTCTATCTCGGGAAGGGCGTGCTTGAGGCGGTCGAGAACGTCAACACCCGAATCGCAGAGGAACTCGAGGGCTGCGACGCGCTCGACCAGACCTCCGTCGACGAACTGATGCTCGAACTCGACGGCACTCCCAGCAAGAAAAACCTGGGGGCCAATGCGATCCTAGGCGTCTCGATGGCTGTCGCGCACGCGGCGGCCGAACACTGTGGCGTTCCGCTCTACCGTTATCTCGGCGGCACGACCGCCCGCCTGCTGCCGGCGCCGATGATGAACATCATCAATGGCGGTGCCCACGCCGATAATCCGCTCGACGTACAGGAATTCATGGTGATGCCACTCGGCTTCGACACATTCGAAGACGCCCTCCGCGCCGGCGTCGAGACCTTCCACGCCCTGAAGAAGGTGCTCAAAGACAAGAAACTCGCCACGGCCGTCGGCGACGAGGGGGGCTTCGCCCCGCACATCGGCACCTGTGCCGAAGCGCTTGAAGTGATCCTCGCCGCGATTTCCAATGCGGGCTACAAGCCGGGCAAGGAGATATTTATCGGGCTCGACGTGGCTGCCACCGAACTCTTCGACGCCAAGACTGGTATCTATTCAATCGAGGGCAAGTCGCTCGACTCCGCCGGCATGGTCGACTTCTTCGCCAGCCTCGCCAGCCGCTATCCGATCGTCTCCATTGAGGACGGCTGCTCCGAGGACGACTGGAAGGGCTGGAAGCTGATCAGCGAAAAACTCGGCGACAAAGTGCAACTCGTGGGCGACGATCTCTTCGTCACCAACTCCGAGCGGCTCTCCCGCGGTATCGCCGAAGGTATCGCCAATAGCATCCTCGTGAAGGTCAATCAGATCGGCACGCTCACGGAGACCATCGCCGCGGTGTCGCTGGCCCACCGCTCGGGCTACACCTCAATCGCCAGCCATCGCAGCGGCGAGACAGAAGACGCCACGATCGCGGACCTGGCCGTCGGCCTCTCCACGGGCCAGATTAAGACCGGCTCCGCGTCCCGCAGTGACCGGATCGCAAAGTACAACCAGTTGCTGCGGATCTCGGAGTCGCTCGGCGACGGCGCGATCTATGCCGGCCGCGACGTGCAGACCCGCTGGCCTGGGATCGCGTAGGGCGGTCGCGGTCAACAGCATGCCCGCGTTCAAAAGTGCCGACCCACTCCCTCGCCCTCCGGCAGCAGGGCCGAGGTGAGGGTCCAGCGCCCTCTCGAAGACTCATTTAAACCCGCTGCGGGTGGAGCCGGGGCTGAGCGCCGAGTGCCACCCGATTGATCGCGGCGAGGAATGCCTTTGCGGAGGCTTCGAGCGAGTCTGTCGAGACGGCTCGGCCCCGTTGCACCTGCCCACTTGAGTCGGGCGGCAGCGGTTCGAGTTCCACCGTTACTTCGGCCTGTGCGTCTTTGCCGACGGTGACCGCCTGAACGCGGAAGTCGCGGCAGGCTGTCTGGATGCCGGTGAGTTTCTCGATCGCCAGGAAGATGCCGTCGATCGGGCCATCCCCCGCCGTCACCGTCACCGACCGCGGTACGCCGTCTTGCAAGACCCGTAATTCCACCGTGGGCACGGTGCCACTGGCGCAGGAGAGCGTGTAGCCCGCAAACGTAAACTGCTCCGGCAAGGCCGAGAACTGCTGCTCGCAGAGGGCGGCGATGTCGCCGTCGTAGATTTCTTTTTTCCGGTCTGCCAACACCTTGAACCGCTCAAACACAGTCTGCAGTTGCTCCGGCGTGAGTTGATAGCCCAGCGCCTGCGCCCGGTCGGCGAGCGCCGCCCGGCCGCTGTGTTTGCCCAGCACGAGGTCGGTCCGCTCCAGGCCCACGTCTTCGGGCCGCATGATCTCGTAGGTCCGCCGCTCCTTGAGCATGCCGTCTTGGTGGATGCCCGCCTCATGCGCGAATGCATTGCGGCCCACGATCGCCTTGTTGCGAGGCACCTGAATGCCGGTGATGTTGGCCACCAGTCGGCTGGTCGGCACGAGTCGCTGCGTGACCACGCGGGTGTCTGCCTGGAAGAAGTCGTGCCGCGTCTTGAGCGCCATCACAATCTCTTCCAGCGAGCAGTTGCCCGCCCGCTCGCCGATGCCGTTGATCGTGCACTCCACCTGGCCTGCGCCCGCCTCGACCGCCGCCAGGCTGTTGGCCACAGCGAGGCCGAGATCGTCGTGGCAATGCACGCTGATCACAGCCCGGTCGATATTCGGCACCCTGTCAAGCAGGCTCTTGATCACGTGATGCATCTGCGACGGCGTGGCATAGCCGACGGTATCGGGAATGTTGACCGTGGTCGCTCCGGCGTCGATGACCGCCTCCACCACGCGACAGAGGAATTCGATCTCCGTTCGCGCCGCGTCTTCGGGAGAAAATTCGATGTCATCGCAGTAGTTGCGGGCCCGCCGCACGCCCGCCACGGCCCGCGCCACGACTTCGTCCTCGTTCATCCGCAGCTTAAACTCACGGTGGATTGAACTGGTCGCCAGAAAGACGTGGATCCGCGGACGGGCCGCATGCTGGAGCGCCTCCCAGGCCCGGTCGATGTCGGCATCGTTGCACCGCGCCAGCCCACAGACCGTGGCAGCTGAAACCGTCTGGGCGATCTCGCTGACGCTGGCAAAGTCGCCCGGCGAGGCGATCGGAAAGCCAGCCTCGATCACGTCGACGCCCAGTTGCACAAGCGCCTGGGAGATCTCCAGCTTTTCGGTGAGATTCATGCTGGCCCCGGGCGATTGTTCACCGTCGCGGAGCGTGGTGTCGAAGATCCGAATCGAGCGTGCTTGCGTCATGGAAAAGGCTACGGGGAAAGGGAGGGAGAGGGAGAGGAGGAAGTTCAAAAACAGGAGAGCAGCGAAATCGAGCAGCCACGGGCGGCGGCAACCCGAGATCTATCGTAACGCCTGCTCAGGAGCCGCGTTCCTTAGATTCGGCGAGAATGTGTAGACTTCTAGAGTATGGTGGACCGCTCTATCCGCCTCCCTTTCTCGGGCCCGGATTCCGTTATGTCAGCGACCATTGTCCCCGCATCACCGCCGCCGACCGCCGCTCGACCGGCGGCCGGGGCTGCGGTGCATCATGCGACCCCAGCAGCGGGCGGCCGCCGCCGGAGCCTTGCTGGGCTCGGCTTTCTGGCAGTCGGCGTCGCGGCTTGGTGGTGGCTGGCCACGCATCACTTCGGCGGCCCTGGCGACCATGCTGGGCCTGTCGGGCCTGGCGGGCCTGTCGGTCATGCCGGAGAGGCTGGCGGCGACCAGGCCGCTGCTGCACCGAATGGCACGCCCGGCAAGGCGGCTGCCATGCCGGTATTCGTGTCGCTCCCGGTGGCCGCCCAGCAGGCCGCCGACATCGAAACCACGGCTACGGAAATCCGCCCGCTTCGCGAGCATCTCACAGTACCCGGTCGGATCGACTACGACGCCCGCCACCGGCTTGACTATGCGTCGCCCGTGGACGGCATCGTGTCGCGAGTGTTTGTCAAGGTGCGGCAGAAGGTGGCCAAGGGAGACGCACTGGCGGAGCTTTCCAGCCCCGACGTCGGCATGGCCCGCGACGAGGTTCGGCGGCGGGAAGACAACCGCATGATCGAGAAAAAGGCGGCCGACTGGGCGACCTCCATCGGTGACAACGTCGAGTCGTTGCTTGAAGCGCTGATTGGCCAACCGCCGCTGGCCAACATCGAACGCCAGTTTCAAGACCGCGTGCTGGGATCGTATCGCGAGAAGATCCTGGGTAGTTATTCACGGCTGATCTATGTTGAGAAGGTCAGCGCCGGCACGAAGTCGCTGGGCGAAGGGGGGGTGCTTTCAGGGCGGATCATCGAGGAGCGGGCCAGCAATCTTGAGGTGGCCAAAGCCAACTTTATCGCCGCCTGCGAGGAGGCTCGGTTTCTTACGCGCCAGGAGCGGGACCGCGCCCGTGCGGCGCTTGCGCAGGCCGATCGGCTGGTGCAGATCTCGCGAGAAAATCTTCGCACGCTCGTCGGCAGCCGGCTGGAGGCTGATCCAGCCGGCGAGGAGGCCGGGGAGAGCCCGGGCGAATCAAGCTCGCTCAGCGCGCTTGTGCTGCGGACCCCGTTTGATGGACTTGTCGAAGACGTCTTCATTGCCCGGGGCGAGCGGGCCCGCGTAGGAGACCGGCTCTTCGTCGTAGCCGACACGAGCATGCTCTGGGTGCGGGCCCAGATCCACGAGCGGCAGTGGACGGCAGTGGAGGTGGCGGCAGGGCAGGCGGTGCGGGTGGTGGTGCCGGGCGCCGACATCCACGAGACGACCGCCATCGTCAACCACGTGGGCGCGACCGTGGAGGCCGAATCGCGGAGCGTGCCGCTGGTGGCCGAACTGGCCAACAACGACGCCCATTACAAGCCTGGGATGTTTGTCTGGGTCGACCTGCCACAGGGCGAACTGCGAGATGGGCTCGCGGTGCCGGCGGCGGCTGTGATGCGGCATGAGCGAAAGGCCTTCGTGTTTGTCCGCGACGGGGAAGACCGGTTCCGCCGCGTTGACGTGACAACGGGCATTGCCAGTGGCGAGTTTCTAGAAGTGACCGCCGGCCTCGTGGTCGGGCAGCAGGTGGTGTCACGCGGAGCGTTTGTGCTCAAGAGCGAACTGCTGCTTGAAAAGGAAGCGGACTGACCGGCCTGAGGGCCGTGTCTGCCCGGGGAGTCGGCTGATGCTATCGGGACTCATCCAGTGGTCGCTCGCCAATCGGGCGCTGGTGATCGCGCTGTTTGTGCTCATGGGGCTCGGCGGCCTCTACGCCGCCACGCACGTACCGGTCGACGCCGTTCCCGATCTCGTCAATATTCAGGTGCAGGTCATGACGGAGGCGGGCACGCTCCCGCCCTTGGAAGTCGAGCGGGCGGTCACTTACCCGGTCGAACTCGCCGTCAGCGGCCTGCCCAACGTGGAGGAGATTCGCAGCATCTCGCGGCTCGGTATTTCGCTCGTCACGATCGTCTTCCGCGAGGGGACCGACATCTTCCTGGCCAGGCAGCTCGTGTCGGAACGGCTGCCGGAGGCGAAGAGCCGGATCACGCTGGCCGGTGCCGATCCGCAGCTGGGCACGCTCAGCACGGCGCTGGGGGAGATCCTTCAGTTTGAGGTCCGGGGGAAGGACTGGAACCTGATGGACCTCCGCAGCCTGCTGGAGTGGGAGATCGCGCCGGCCATGCGAGAGGTGTCGGGCGTGACAGACATCAATAGCCACGGCGGCTACGCCAAAAGCTACGAGGTGCGGATCGACCCCGACCGAATGTCGGCGCAAGGAATCACGCTTGGCGAGGTGCTCGCGGCGCTTGAGCGTAATAACGTCAGCACGGGTGGCGGCTACATCGTCAAGAATGGCGAGCAGCGGTTCATTCGCGGCCAGGCCCTGCTCTTGGATGTCCGTGCTATCGAGCAGGTGGTCGTGCGGAGTCCGGCTGGGGGCGTGCCGGTGCTTGTTCGCAATATCGGTGATGTCACGATCGCGCCGCTGGTTCGGCAGGGGGCCGCCACGCGCGATGGCCGCGGCGAGGTGGTGACCGGCATGGTGATGATGATCCGCGGTGAAAATAGCCGCCGGGTAGTCACGGCGGCAAAGGAGCGGCTCAATCTCCTCCGCGCCGCCCTGCCGCCGGGCGTGGAGCTCGACATCCTCTACGACCGCTCCGACCTGATCGCCCGAACGCTCGACACCGTGCTCCACAATCTGGCCGAAGGGGGGCTGCTGGTCGTCGGCGTGCTCTTGCTCCTGTTGGGGAATGTCCGCGCTGGACTGATCGTCTCGCTGGCGATCCCGCTGTCGATGCTGTTTGCGGCCAACCTGATGTGGGCCACCGGCATCTCGGTGAGCCTTATGAGCCTGGGAGCGATCGACTTCGGCCTAGTCGTCGATAGCTCGGTGATCATGGTGGAAAACTGTGTGCGGCGGCTCGGGCTGGCGGGGCCCAACGAGTCAAAGCTGGCGATTGTCCGCGATGCGGCGATCGAGGTCCGCGGGCCGACGATGTTTGGCGAGCTGATCATCGCGATCGTCTACCTCCCGATCCTCTTTCTGGAGGGGACCGAAGGAAAACTCTTTCGGCCGATGGCCCTGACGGTGCTCTTTGCCCTAGCCGGCTCGCTCATCATCTCGCTGACGCTCATGCCGGTGCTGGCCGCCACTGTGCTCTCCCGCGAAGAGGAGCATGAGCCGCTGGTCATGCGGCTCTTTCACCGTTTCTATCAGCCGCTCGCCAAACTGGCTGTCTACCATCCTGTGATGGTGGCGCTGATCGCCGCCGGTCTCGTTGCCGCGAGTGTTCCGGTGGCGCTCAATCTCGGAGCGGAGTTTATGCCGCGGCTTGAGGAGGGCGACCTGCTGATCGAAGTCAACCGTCTGCCCAGCGCCACACTGGAAGATTCGGTGCCAATCACAACGCGGATCGAGAAAACGCTTGGGGATTTTCCCGAGGTGAAGACCGTCTTCTGCAAGACCGGCCGTCCCGAGATCGCCAACGACATCATGGGCGTGCAGCAGACCGACGTCTGGACGATGCTCAAGTCACCGGCGGAATGGCCGGCGGGGGTGACCCGCGAACAGCTCGTCGAGCGAATGTCGGCGGCCCTATCCGCCGCAGTGCCTGGGGCCAACTTCGGCTTCAGCCAGCCGATCGAGATGCGGGTCGACGAACTCGTGGCGGGGGTGAAGGCCGACGTAGCTGTCCTGATTTATGGTGACGATCTCGACACGCTCGGTAATCTCGGCAAACAGATTGAAGGAGTGCTCCAGCGGATCCGCGGGTCGGCCGACGTGCGGGCCGACTGGCAGGCCAACGTGCCCACCATGCAGATCGACGCGCGGCCCGATCAATTGGCCCGCCATGCCATCGATGGCATCGAGGTGATGCGCACGGTGTCGGCCATGGGCGGCATCCAGACCGGCGTGATCTACGAAGGCCGGCCCCGCTTTCCGCTGGTGGTGAGATTTCCGCCGGAGTGGCGGGAAAACGCGGAGCGGGTGCCGCAGATTCCGGTGGGGTCGACTGGCGGCCGGCCGGTGCCGCTGGGAGAGCTCGCCGACATCCGCACTCTCGAGAGCCCGCCATCGGTTGAACATGAAAACTCGCGACGCCGCACGTATGTGTCGGCGAATGTCCGGGGCCGCGACGTGGCCAGCTTCGTGCAGGAGGCCCAGCGGGCGATTGCAAAGGGAGTGCGGCTGCCGGCTGGCTACTCGGTGCGTTGGGGCGGCGACTTTGAAAATCTGCTCTCGGCGAGCCGCCGACTGATGCTGATTACGCCAGTGGTGCTGGGGCTGATCGCCCTGCTGCTCTACACGAGCTTTGGGTCGCTGCGGCTGGCAACGCTGATCTTCTGCGCCGTGCCGGTGGCAGCCTCGGGAGGCGTTGCGGCGCTGGCGCTGCGGGGCATGCCATTTTCGATCGCCGCCGGCGTCGGCTTTGTGGCGCTCTTTGGTGTGGCAGTGCTCAACGGTCTCGTGTGGGTGGCCGGCGCAGAACACGCGCGGCAGGGCGGACTGGGCCCCCGTGACGCGGCTCTTATCACGGCCAAGGTTCGAATTCGGCCGGTGCTGATGACGGCGCTCGTGGCGAGCCTCGGCTTCCTGCCGATGGCCATAGCCAGGAGCGCCGGCGCAGAAATCCAGCGGCCACTGGCCACCGTCGTGATTGGTGGTATCGTCACCTCAACACTGCTCACCGCGTTTGTGGTGCCGGCAATTTACCCCTGGTTTGTGCCGCGGCCGCGGCTTTGGCAGACTTAGCCGAGGACGTTTTTGCCCCTGCCGGTAGGCATTCCCCCGATGACCCTTCGCGAATTTCAGCAGTTGATCCGTGGCATGTATCACGAGAAGGATGCCTCCCGAGGCGTCGAGGGAACCTTTATGTGGCTGACCGAGGAGATTGGCGAACTGGCCACGGCCCTCCGCAGCGGCACCCATGAGGAACAGTCGCTGGAATTCGCCGACGTGCTCGCTTGGCTGGTGACGATCGCAAATGTCGTCGATGTCGACCTTGAAGCGGCTGTGGCCCGCAAGTATGGCACGGGCTGCCCCGGCTGCAGGCAGTTTGCCTGCATCTGCCCGGATGCGGAGAAGCCATGATTTTCTTGGTGCTGGCAGTGGCCAGCCTGCTGGCATCGGCCGCGACGGCAGCGAGTCCCTGCGACGTGCGGGTCGGATTCGACGGTGTCTATCGGACGGGCTCGTGGACGCCGCTCTCGATCACGTTTCCAGCGGGGGACCCGACGCCGGAGGAGGTCTGCGCGTGGGTAGAGGATCCCGATGGCCAGTATCTCCGGTCGCCCGCCGCGGCGGTCGAGGCCGACGCGGATGGCACCCAGACGGCGCGGGTGCTCGTCAGGTTTGGCAGGCCTTCGGCGCGGGTGCTCATTGAGGACCTGGCCACGCGCGGCGCGGCTCCTGCGGTAACTGCCGTCGATCGGAATCTGTTGACGCCCGTTGCTCTGCCGCCGCCAATTCCCGCCACCGAAATCGTGATGCTGGTGCTGGGCGACCTGCCCGCCGCGGAGCGAGCCTCACGGCTGATGGCCCGGGACGATGGCACGCGGCCGCGGGTCGTCGGGATCGATCCTGCCGAAGTTGTCGGCGCCGCCTCCAGCCGGGTAGCCCGCAGCGCCAATCTTGGCCGAACAGCCCGCGACTTCGACGGCGCCGATGCGATCGTCGTCTGTGGCCGCGCGGTCCAGACCGCTGATCCCGCGGTTCTTCAGGGCCTTGATGGCTGGGTGCGGCAGGGCGGGCAACTCATTTTTTGTGCCGGCTCGACCGCCCTTGAGATCGACCGCGGGGGTACCGTTGCGGCCACGTGGCTACCGGGAGCGGTCGCCAAACTGGTACCGCTGCGGCGGGCGAGCGCCATCGAGACATTTGCGCGGGCGAGCCGCCCGCTCGACAAGGCAGACGTTGCCGGACTGGAGGTGCCGATCTTTAAGGCACCGCAGGCGATTCTTGGGAATGTTGAGGCCTTCGAAGGGAAGGGGGCCGCAGATCTCCCGCTGGCCGTGCGGCGGCCGCATGGCCTGGGCACGGTCTTCTGGGTCGGTGTGGATCTTGATAAGCCTCCGTTTCGAAACTGGTCGGGCAGCGATTCGATGCTCGTTGAGATGCTCCGCGGCCGACGGGCAGCGAAAGACGCGGGCCGCAGTGGCGAGACCTCCCGAGGAACGCTCGATCTGGCCGGCCAACTGCGTCAGGCGATCGATCACTTCCCGGGTGTTGCCCCGATTCCGTTTGAGGTGATTGCCGGGCTGGGGATTCTCTATGTTGTCTGCCTCTATCCGCTGGACTGGTGGCTGGCCTCCCGACTGGGTCGGGCCACCTCCGCCGATCGGCAGCGCGGAAGATGGCTGGGTTGGCTGTCGCTGCCCTTGCTCGTCGCGGCCGCGAGTTGGCTGGCGTGGTCGGCAGGCCAGCGGTGGAAGGGAACGAGTTGGCAGACCTCCGCTGCCCAGGTGATCGATCTCGATGTGGCGAGCGGTCTGGTTCGCGTCACCGCGTTCGCGGGCATCTGGTCGCCGGTCAATGCCGCGCTCGATCTGACGGTCCGGTCTGACCTCGCCACGAGCTCAGCCACGAGCTCAGCCACGAGCTCAGCCA
>JBAXUW010000097.1:0-11681 GCA_037129495.1 Planctomycetota bacterium
TCGGGCTGTGAGCGCATGGGGCCAGATCCCGCGGCCGGCAGCTGGCCACCGCTCAACTGGCTCAAAAAACGCCTGCTTTGCCCCGGTTTTGCGGTGCTGGTACACTTCTTGAAGTCTGGCACGCGGCATCCGCCGTGTCCCGCGGTTCACAAACTCCGTGGCGTTGGCTGACAAGGAGAGGTTCCATGGCCCGCTGGACATTTCCCGGAGGCATTGGCGGCGGCGTGTGCCGCTGCGGGGCGGTTGCCATGCTTGTCTGGCTGACAGGCGGGGTTTTGTCCGCCGCAGATTCGAGCAGACTCGAGATTTCAGCCGGTCCGGCCTCGGCCGAAGGCCAGGTCGAGACGACTGGACTGAAGCTGACAGGCAGCCGCGCCGGGCGGCAACTCGTGGTGACGGCCGTGGGGCCGGAAGGGGCGACCGCGCGACTGCGGGACGCAACCCACGAGGCCCAGTATCGGGTCGAACCGCCCTCGCTTGCCAGCGTGACAGCCGGTGGCTTCATCAGTCCGCGGGCCAACGGGAACGGCACGATCGTCGTCGATCTCGCAGGCATGCCCGAGGCCCGGATGCCACTCGCCGTGGAGCGATTCAATGCCGATCCACCGCTCGATCTCGAGACGCACGTGGTGCCGATCTTCACCAAACATGGCTGCAATGGCGGGGGATGTCACGGCAAAAGCGGCGGTCAAAACGGCTTCCGACTCTCGCTGCTGGGCTTCGAGCCGGCCGAGGACTACGAGCATCTCGCCCAGGAAGCCCGCGGCCGCCGGATCTCGGTCGTGGCGCCCGATCTGAGCCTGCTGCTCCTCAAGGCGACCGCGACGGTGCCGCACGGCGGCGGCAGACTCATCGAGCCCGGATCGCCCTCCTACGAGATCATCGCCCGCTGGATTGCCGAAGGCGGGCGGCCCGGCAGCCCGCAGGCGCCGCGAGTGGCCCGCATCGACGTGTTTCCAGCCGACCGGGTCATGCGTCCCGCCGATCGGCAGCAGCTGCGGGTGCTGGCCGAGTTGACCGATGGCTCGACCGAAGACGTCACCAAGCTTGCGCAGTTCGAGGTCAACGCCCCGGATCTTGCGGCTGTCGACTCTACCGGACTGGTCACGGCGAGTCCGCCGGACAACGGGCCGCCGCGGAGTGGCACCGCGGCCGTGATGGTTCGCTACCAGAGCCAGGTCGCCGTCTTTCGGGCAACGCTTCCGCTGGAGTCCGTTGCCGCCGGCATGCCGGCTCCCGAGGCTTTCGTCCGCACGTTCGTCGACACGCACGTGCTCGATCGGCTCGTGTCACTGCGGCTTCCTCCGTCCCCTCGCTGCGACGACACGACATTCCTCCGCCGAGTGACCGTTGATATCGCCGGTCGGCTGCCAACGCTCGACGAGTCGCTGGCCTTCCTGGCGGACGGTGACCCAGCCAAACGCGATCGGCTCATCGATCGGCTGCTCGACAGCCCCGACTACGCCGATTATTTCGCCAACAAGTGGTCGGCCATCCTCCGCAACAAGCGGACCAACGACGCCCTGCACCGCCACGGCAGCTACTCCTTCCACGAATGGATCAGGGCGAGCCTGGCCGACAACATGCGCTACTCGCAGTTCGTCCGCGAGATCATCACGGCAACCGGTGAAGTCGGCGACAACCCGGCCGTGATCTGGTACCGGCAGGTGGCCGACGCCAACCAGCAGGTGGAGGATGCCTCGCAGCTGTTTCTCGGCTTGCGGCTGCAGTGCGCCCGCTGCCACCACCACCCGTTCGAGAAGTGGGGCACCGAGGACTACTTCCAATTTGCCGCGTTCTTTTCCCGCGTCGGCCGCAAGAAGGGTTTGCAGCCAGGCGAGGACAGGATCTTTCACAACCGCGGCGAGCCGCAGGCGGCGGGGCCGAAGGGCACGCACCAGCCGGCTGTACTGGGCGGCACTCCGGACAACGTGCCTCCCGACGTCGATCCCCGGGGCCGGCTCGCCGACTGGATGACGGCCGTCGACAACCCATACCTGGCCCGGTCGCTGGTCAATCGCTACTGGAAACACTTCCTCGGCCGCGGGCTGGTCGAACCCGAGGACGACATGCGGCTGACGAATCCACCCACGAATCCCCCCCTGCTCGACGCGCTCGCCAAGCACTTCGTAGATCACGGCTACGACCTCAAGGACCTGATCCGGGTCATCTGCCGGTCGTCCACGTACCAGCTGTCCGCCGAACCAAACGACGCCAACTCCCAGGATCGGCAGAGCTACTCACGGTTCTACCCGCGGCGGCTCACCGCGGAAGTGGCGCTCGACGCGATCGATCAGCTGACGGAAAAGCCGACGCAGTTCGGCGGCGTCCTTCCCGGCACGCGGGCGGTGCAGCTTCCCGATTCAAATTTCAACAGCTACTTTCTCACGGTCTTCGGGAGGCCCAACGGCGACAGCCCGTGCGAGTGCGAGCGGGGCGCCGAGGCCACCCTCGCGCAGAGCCTGCACCTCATCAACTCGGCCGACATCCTCGGCAAGCTCGGCGCGAGCCGCGCGGCCCGGCTCGCGGCCGATGCCGGCCGGTCGAATGCCGCAAAGATCGACGAACTCTACGTGGTCGCCTTCTCCCGACCCGCCAGCCCAACCGAGGTGGCCGACATCGAAACACACCTGACTGCGCACACTTCAACCCTCCCCTCCGCCTGGGAGGACGTGATCTGGTCAATCCTGAACACCAAGGAATTTCTGTTCACGCATTGACCGCTGCGGATGTCCGCACGCGACCCACGCCGCCGTCGGCCCCGCACGCCTGCACCAGTGGCACCCGCGATGTGCCAGAGTGAACCGGACCTCCCATGAAGCAGACCCACCGGGCCGTCGAGGGCCTCAGCACGGTCGTCGCGGCCGCACTGTCGACCGCCGTTGCCCTGTGGTGCCCCGTGCTGCTGGCGGAGTTTCCCCGGCCACAGCTCAATGCCATCCTGCCCGCTGGTGGCCAACGCGGGACAGCGGTCGAGGCGACGGTCGTGGGTATCGATCTGGATGAGCTCGGCGGCCTGCGGTTCTCGCATCCGGGGATCGTGGCCCGGCCGGTGCTGGCGCCACCGACGGAATTCGATCCGCAGCCCCGCCCCGTTGGAGGCAGAATGCAGATCGAAATCGCTGCCGATGTGCCGCCCGGGCTCTACGACGCGGTCGCCGCAGGACGCTACGGCGTCACGAACCCCCGGCTCTTCATGGTCGGCACGGCTCCCGAGATCGCTCGGCAAGTCGGCATCGCCGCACCGGCCAAGGCCGCAGACGTGCCGATCGAAGCGACGGTGTCGGGCATCGCAACCGCCAACGCCGCCGATCACTACGCCCTCATGCTCGCCGTCGGGCAGCGGATCCGGCTCGACGTCTGGGCACGACGGATCGATTCGCGGATGACGCCGGCGGTCGAGGTCCTTGATCCGACGGGCCGAGTAAGTGCACGGGCTCAGCGGCTGCATGGTGATGATCCATGCCTCGACTTCGTGCCAACCGTTGCCGGCCGTCACGTGGTCCGCGTGCACGACATGTTCATGGGGGGCGGCGACGAGATGCCCTACCGCCTGATGATCACCGCAGGACCGGTGGTGGAATCGATCTTTCCGCCGGTCGCGCCGGCGGGCGGGAAGGCCCGGCTCACCGCGATCGGCCGCGGGCTGCCCGGCGGCTCGCCGCTCGGAGAGGACGGCCTCGAGCAGGTGGCCATTGATGTTGCCGCGGATGCCCGCAACGGTATGGCTGGGGGCCGCTTTGCGTGGCGGATCTTCGCCCCGCGAGACATCGCCGTCGAACTCGTCGACGTGGCGGGTGGGGTCCTCGACACCGCCCCTGTGCCGGCCGCAGCACTGGCCGCAACCGGCGAGGTGACGGTCGAGCAGGAGCCAAACGATGATCCCACGCAGCCGCAGAAGATTACATTCCCGGCGGTCGTCGCCGGCCGCTTCCATCCGCGGGGCGACCGTGACTGGATCGCCTTCGACGCGCAGGCCGACGAGGAGTGGGTGTTCGACCTCTACTCGCGGCGGCTCGGGCTACCGACCGATGCGTCGCTGCTTGTGGAAAGTGTGACACAGTCGGCCGAGGGCAAGTCGGTCGCGAAGACGATCGTCTTCGCTGACGACGGACCGGCGGAGATGCAGGGCGGCATCCTCGACCAGCCGAGTTTCGATCCGACCGTCACCTTCAAGGCGCCCGCTGACGGCGTTTATCGACTGCTAATCCGCGAACTTGCTGCCGATTCCCGCGCCGGCGTGGATCGCGCATGGGTGCTCGAGGCCCGCAAGCCGGTTCCCGGCTTCCGATTGGTGGTCCCGCTCGCCCAGCCCGACCGCGTCGATCCCAAGAAAATCTTCCGATCCGTGCCGTCATTGCAGGTCGGCGGCCGCATGGCTATCGACGTGTTCGTCGTCCGTGTCGACGGCTTCGCTGGAGAAATCACGGTCGAGCCGCAGGGCTTGCCGGCCGGGGTTACGGCGGCCCCGGCGACGATCCGGGGCGACGCCAATCGTGGCGTGCTCGTGCTCACGGCAGCCGATACGGCGCAGCCGTTCACCGGGTCGTTTCGAGTGCTCGGCCGCGGACAGGTTGCTGGCCGCGACCAGGCTGGCAGTCACGACGTCGAAGACATCGCCAGGGTCGCCGCGCTTGCCTGGAACGTCGACGACGCCAATGCGCCGCAGGTGATGCGGGAATCGTTCGACATCCCGCTGGCCGTTACAGCCGACGCCGCACCGGTGACGGTCAGTCCGCGGGAGCAGAAGGTGTGGGACCTCAAGCCCGACGGCAAGATCGAGGTACCGCTGGACGTCGTGCGGCGGCCCGGAGGCAAGGGGTCACTCTCGCTCACGGCGGTCGGACTGCCCGCGGAACTTAAGGTGGCGGAGGTAAAGATCGACGAGCAGGCGGCGGAGGCGAAGGTCGAAATCAGTGCCGGTGCAAAACTTCCACCCGGCACCTATACGGTGCTGCTCAAGGGTGTCGCAAAGGTCTCCTTTGCCCGCAATTCTCAGGCCGCCGAACGGGCCCGCGTCGATGCCGATCGCCTTGCGGTCATGGCACAGGAGCGGGCGGCCCGGGCCGAGACAGCCAGGCAGGCCCTTGCCGCGGCGGAGACCACCCAGGGCGACCCGCAGGCAGCCGCGACGAAGGCCGCGGCCACCGAGGCGGTCAAAACTGCGGAGACCGCGGCCGCCGCGGCCGAAGCGGAGCGGGCCCGCCGCGAGGCGGCCGCCAACGCGGCCGCGGCGGCGGCCGCACCGAAGGATATCGAAGTGCCCATCATCATGTTGCCGATTTCCGTCACCATCGCCGCACCGCAGCCCCCGCCGGAGACCAACCCATGAGCTGTTCGCACCGCGAGCCGCCTCCGATGAACGACTTCATCACCATGACACGCGCGTGTGTGATGGGTGCGATTGGCTGGCTGGCGATCCTCACCCCATCGCAGGCGCGGGCGGCAGAGGGGCTGCCAGTCACCGCGCCCACGCGGGCCGACACGGTGCGGTTTGACGATGAAGTGCTGCCGTTTTTGGCAGCCAACTGCACGGCCTGCCACAACTCTAAAGTCCGCGAGGGCGGACTGATGCTCGACTCTGTGAAGGCGATTCTGGCCGGTGGCGATTCCGGAGCGGGCGTCGTGGCCGGTAAGCCCGCCGAGAGCGTCGTGTTTCTTCGGGCAACGCATCGTCAAGAAGACGTGATGCCGCCCGCCGACAACACCGTCGGCGCGAAACCGCTCGCGCCGATCCAACTCGGCCTGCTCGAACGGTGGATCACTGAGGGGGCCTTGGCCGGCGCCGTAGTACGGCAGCCGATCGACTGGCGTTCCCTGCCCCGCGGCAGCGGCCCCGTGCTGGCCGTCGCGATCACCGACGATGCCCGCACGACCGCTGCGGCGCGGGGCAGTTCCGTGGGCGTGTTCGACACCCGCTCCGGCCGACTGCTGGAAACACTCGTCGATCCAGCGCTGGCGGCCGGCGGCGGTCAGACGCATCGCGACGTGGTCTCGGCGGTGGCGTTCGCAGCCGGCGGCGACCGGCTGGCGACGGGCTCGTATCGCACGGTCAAGGTCTGGCGACGACGGCCACCGATGCAGGTGGCAGAGATCGCCGAAACGGCAGGGGCCACGGCACTGGCCGTCGCGTCCGCGGGGAACGTGGCGGCGCTGGGCTTTGCCGACGGCAGGATCAGCCTGATGGACGTCGCCAGCGGACGGATCATGCGATCCGTGCCGGCGCACGCGGCGGCCGTGACCGGGCTGGCATTTGCGGCGGATGGGGCCAGTCTGTTTTCGTCGGGACGCGACGGGCTCGTGATCGCAACACAGGTTGGCGACGGCGCGACCAGCGGAAGACTGCCACGACAGGGCGAAGTGCGGGCTGTCGCGATCCTCTCCGGCGGCACGCGGCTGGCAACGGCCGAGGCCGACAACGTCGTGCGGATCTGGCAGCTACCGCTGCCGGCACCGGCCGCCGACCTCTCGGATCCCGCTCAGCAGCCCAAGCCCGTCAAGGAGCTCACCGGTATCGGGCAGCCGACGGGGGCCCTCGTAGAGTTGCCGACGATGTCCGGGCATCTGCTCACGGGAGGCGGCGACGGGATTGTACGGCTGTGGAACGCCGACACGGCCGCCGTCGTGCGGCAGTTCGCCCACGAGGCGGCCCTCGTCGCCCTCGCCGTGAGCCCGGATGGCACCAGACTGGCCACGGCAGGCAGTGTGCCAGGCGTCAAGGTGTGGGAGACGTCCTCGGGCAAGCGGGTCGCAGAGTCCAAGGGGGATCAGCGGATCGCCGATCGGCAGGCAACGATGGACGTGGCACTCGCCGTAGACAGGCAGGATGTCGAGTTCGCCAGGGCAGAGGTGACGGTCGCGCAGAAGGCCGTCGAAACGGCGGCTAAGGAATCGAAGAAAACGGCCGAGCGGGTGGCGGCAGCCGACACGAAGCGCGGCGAAACGGCCGCCGTCGCCGAGACGGCGACGAAGTCGAGGCAGGATGCCGATGCAGCCACGGCGCAGGCCGAGGCGGCGGTGCCGGTGGCGACGCAGGTGCACGACATCGCCACTAAGGTGGCGTCGGCAGCGGCGACCACCGAGGCGATCGCCGTGGCGGTGGCCGCCGCCTTGAAGGGCAAGGCGGCCGAGCCCGCCGGCGAGGAACAGCTCAAGGCTCTGGAGACCGCGGCGGCCAATGCGAAGGCGGCAATGGCGGCGAAGGCGGCGGCCGATCAGGCCGTACCGCAGGCCTCGACGCAGGTCGAGCGGGCGAAGACACTTGTCGCGGAGCGGGTCAAGAAGGCGACCGAAGCGGCGACTGTGCAGAAGACGGCTGACGATGCGAAGAAACAAACCGAGCTTGCCGTAACGGTCGCCAAGCGGGCGGTCGAATTCGCAGCCGAGCAGGAGAAGAAGACCGCAGCCGACGTGCCGTTGCGGGCGGCGGAACTGAAGTCGGCAGAGGACCGTCTGGCGGCCGCCGTGGAGGCCCGTAAGAAGCCGGACGCCGATTCCGTGGCGGCGAACAAGCCGTTCATCTCGGTCGCGTACTCGGCCGATGGCTCCCGTCTGGCCTGCCTCGAAGCGGATGGCCGGATGGTCGTGCTCGGTGGCGGCGATGGTCAACCGCGGGCGACGTGGGATGCGGCGCGGCCGGCTGGCACGGGAGCCGCCGCCTCGTTTCTCGTCGGCACGCGACTGATCGTGGCCGGCGGAGTGGCGGCGGCGGCGATCTGGGATGTTTCGGAGCCGTGGTCGCTTGAGCGGACGATCGGCGGCGAGCAGACGCCCCCGGTGGTCGACGACGATCCTGCCGGTCCGCCGGTCGATATCGTGACCGCGCTGGCGTTCTCCCCCGACGGCACGTTGCTGGCGTCGGGGAGCGGCCGGGTGAGTCGGTCCGGTGAGATCAAGTTCTGGAGGGTCGTCGACGGCGGTCTCGCCCGCGCGCTCGCCTCACCCCACTCTGACACCGTCATGGCACTGCAGTTTTCGCAACGTGGCGACCTGCTTGCATCTGGAGGAGCTGACCGATTTCTCAAGGTGCATGCCGTGACCGATGGCAGGCTGGTGCGGGCGTATGAGGGGCACACGGGGCACGTGCTCGGCGTAGCCTGGCAGGCCAATGGTCGTCGGCTCGCGTCGGCCGGCGCCGACAACTCCATCAAAACATGGGATGTCGCCAGCGGCGAACAGCAGCGCACGATCACCGTCGGCAAGAAGGAAGTAACTGCCGTTCGCTTCGTGGCCGCCGGCGATGAACTGCTGGCGGCGACGGGGGATCCGGCGCTACGGCTCTACAACGCGAGCAGTGGCGTGGTCGTCCGGGAGTTCCGCGATCCGGGTGCGTTCTTGCACACGGCGGCGGTCACGCCACCGTTTGCGGTCGCCGGTGGCCAGGACGGCAGGCTCCGAATCTGGGATCTCGCCACCGGCAATCCGGTCGCCACGGTCGAGGCACTGCCGGCGCGGTGAGATGGCACCTCGGATGAGGTAGGCACGGGGGTCGGCGAACGCTCGAGGAGCCTGGGGCGTATCCTCGCCCCGGCGACGAGACTTTTGCCGCCCCCGAGCCGGCAATACACGAAGTTCGTATGGGCTCTAGATCAGTTCGCTGATGGGGGGTTTTTCCGCAAGATAGTGCGGCCTGCCGGTTGCATCGACGAGCGTCGTCTCGCTCGACCGGACGCCGAGGGTGTGGTAGAGCGTGGCCGTGATCTCTTGCATGTGCACGGGCCGCTGCGTGGCATGCTCGCCCAGACGGTTCGTCGCACCGATCACTTGGCCAGTCCGCAGGCCTCCGCCGGCGAGCACCGCGGCGCTGACCTGCGGCCAGTGATCGCGTCCGGCCTGCGGGTTGATCTTGGGCGTGCGGCCGAACTCACCCCAGACGACAACCGTGACGTCGTCGAGCATGCCGCGGGATTCAAGATCGTCGAGGAGCGCGCTCAAGGCCTGGTCGAGCTTCGGCCCGTGGTCGCGAACCAGTCCGAAATTATCGCTGTGGCTGTCCCAGCGGCCGTAGCTGAGGCTGACCACTCGCACGCCTGCTTCAACCAGCCGCCGGGCTATCAGCAGGTGCTCGTTGCAGGTCGGGGAACCGTCATGCTGGAATTGGAAGGGCTTTCCGTCACCATACGCGGCCCGCACCCGGGGATCCTCCTTCGACAGGTCGAGCGCCGCCAGCAGCCGGCTGCCGGTGAGCACGTCGAAGGCCCGCTGACTGAAGGAATCCATCCCCTCCATGATGCCGGTGGTATCGACCTCGCTGCGGAGGCGGTCGATGCTCGCCAGCAGCCGGCGACGATCAGCCAGTCGCTCGAGCGATATCGATTTGAGCGTCATGGTCTCGAGGTCCGGGCCAGCGGGCCTAAACGGCGAATACGCCGGCCCCAGGAATCCCGACGTGCCCGAATCGGACCACTGAAGGTGCTTCGTCGGCTCGGCGAGGCCGACAAACGGCGGCACCGCCGGATCGACGGACCCACGCAGTCTGGCGATGCTCGCGCCGATGGAGGGCCGGCCGCCGAGCGACTTGAGGCTGCTTTCTGGCCAGCCCGTCATGCACTGGAAGCTGGCGTGGGCCCCTTCGCATCCAACGACCGATCGGATGATGGCCAACTTGTCCATCCGGGCCGCAAGTCGCGGAAAGACCTCACAGATCTGGATGCCCGGAACCTTGGTACTGATCGGCCGGAACTCACCCCGGATTTCGCTGGGGGCATCGGGTTTGAGGTCCCACATATCCTGATGCGGCGGACCCCCGGCTAGAAAGATGTTGATCAGCGCCTTGTGGCCCAGTGACCGCTTTGGGCCGGATCCGGCGGCCTCTCCCAGGGCGGCTTCGGCGCGGAGGAACCCCGCCAGCGACAGGCCGCCCGCGCCGAACGACAGCCCTCCGATCGCGAGAAACTGTCGCCGCGTCGCACCATCGTTCATCGGTCGGCCGCCGCCAAGGATCGTGAGCATACCGACTGCCTCCCGTTTGGAAACTCTTCCATATACAACGTAGCTTTTTATCGGCGCTGGACCCACACCCGACTGACTCTCTGCGGAGAAAACAGACCTCCAACAGCAGCCATGCCGGCCGCAAGTCCTTTTTGGGAATGGCTTTGTGATCGATGCCGCGTGGCGGGTATTCGGCAGGGATGTGGCCGCAGTCGGTCGTGTTACGGTCCGTGACGCCGTACTTGCTCCGTGCCGAGCAGGCGGCCGGCATCCGTGCCTCGCACAAGTCGGTGATCATGCTCTCCAGGCATGGACGCGCTGACACAGACGGCATGAAGAAGACGCACCTGCCGCAGTTCGATCAGGGGCTCTTGGCGTTGATCGAAGACCTCCATGAACGTGGACTCGACAAGGTACGAAAGCACTTCGGTGTCGGACGTGACTCGCTGGGCTCGCTTCCAGAGGGTGTCGCAGTCTTCGACTCCGGAAGCTCTCAAAACCTATCCCACAGGGAATCCGGAGAGCCGGGATCGGCGCTGCAGTGCCACTCAAGGCAATAACACGGCTTGGACACGTTAGAAAACTTGCCGAAGGTGGTCTCCAACCCACCGGACGCCGCCTTCCCCCCACGATCTCCTCACCTCCCCGCCCTCTGCCGCGCGATACAACACGCACTTCCCCGTTTATGACCTCGCCGCGATGTCGGCGAGCCTGGCACGCAGGATCGGCAACTGCAGCCGATCGAGCGAGTCGGCGTAGAAGGCGGTGCTTGAACGGGTGTTCGTCATGGCGGGCAGCCTACAAGATCGGGGCTTCAACCTTGGGCCAACGCAGGGGCTTGACGCGAAAGACATCCCCATAGCGACGCCGGGTGAACGCATCGTGCAGGCCCATTGCACCGAGGATAGCGTCATCTCCGAACTGGCCGACGGTAGCACGATCTCCGCGCCGCTCCGACGCCGCACAAGCCGTCCAAGGCGAGTTGATCACCTCAGCCTCGGCCACGCCCATACCCGTCAGTTCGTCGTAGACCCCGTCGTAAAATCCAGAGAGCACTGAGCCGTCGCGTTATCGGCGGTTCGCTCACACCACGCGCCTGATCGTGGTGGCTACAACCCATCCACAGCTACACTTAGAAGTCATGGAGACCCTCCGCCTACTGCTCTTCACGACGCTCTGGACCGCCATCTGGGCGGCGCCGCTGCCAAAGCTCTCCCGCCGCGTGGAGCTGATCGCCGGGCTAATCCCGTTTGCGGCTTTCGGCCTGCGGGTGTTTGCGGCCTGCTTCATCGGCGTGGCGGCTAACGATCGTATGCGGATGGCCGTCGCCCCCGTGGTCGACTGGGTGAATGGCGTCTCGGGAGTGGTGCCGTTTCAATGGGTGCTCGACCTCGCCGTGGCGATTGGGCTCGTGTGGCTGGCGTCGATCGGCAGCATTTCGCGACGGTGGCGGCTGGCCACGATCTGGGTCATGCCGGTGGCGGCCCTCGCAAGCCTTGTGATCGGGCGGTTCTAGCCCGGACAGTCGATGCTTGGATTGGCAAACTCGTCTTGTCTGCGGCGGCGGCAATGGAAAGGACGCAGAAAATCAGCACCCCCGGCAAGAATCGTTGAATCGCTGTTTCGCCCGAGGAATCAAGGGGTTTCTGAAAGTCACTTCCCTCAATCCGACCCTGTTTCAGGGCAGGCCGTCGCCCTTGGCGGACAACCGCTGAAAAGACAGACGGGGATAGCCGGCGAGGAGGGCGACC
>JBAXUW010000098.1:0-11421 GCA_037129495.1 Planctomycetota bacterium
CCGCAAGCAGGCCCGCCAGTGACCGCGATCACGAATCCGCTGGCGCCACTGGATACCTCCAGCCCGCGGGCCACGCTCAGAAGCTTCCGCGCTACGATCGATCACGTCTACTCCCGTCTCAAGCACGAAGGCATTGCCATCCGACGGCACCCCGAAACCGCCCGGCTCGTCGGGCTGACGCTGTCGTGCCTCGATCTCTCGAAGGTCGCAATATCCCTGGCAAGCACCGAAGGACGCGGCGCCGCGATCTGCTTGAAGGAGGTGCTCGACCGCATCCCGCTCCCGCCCGACGCGGAGATTCCCGACTTCGCCATGGTGCAGGCCGGCAGCATCAAGCGGTGGCGCATTCCTGGCACAGAGATCGTGCTGGTGCGAATCTCCGACGGCAATCGCGACGGTGACTTTGTCTTCAGCGCCGACTCCGTCGCCCGCGCCGAGTATTTCTACGACCGCATCAGCAGTCTGCCCTACCGGCCCGACGCCGGGAGCCCGAGACTCCGCGAACTCTACATCGAGGCCGGCGGCTGGATGATCCCGGTAGCGCTGATCGCGGCCCTCCCGGCCTGGGCCCGCATGTCGTTTTATGACGAAACGCTCTGGCAATGGGCGGCGACCTTCCTGTTGGTCGCTGCGGCAGCCAGCGCCGGCGTGCTGGCTTGGCGGATCGCGAGGTGGCTCACCGTCACGGGCCGGTATGGCACGCCCGGTCGCCTCTGCTTTCCCGCCGCGCTTATTGCCATCAGCATAACGGTCGATTCCCTCCTCACGTTTCAGATCCGCCTGACCAACGACAACCTCCTCGCGGCAAAGATCGGCCTCCACGTAATCACGCTGGTAGGCGTGGTCGCGGGCGTGTTGGTAGTGATGTCGTGGGTCTCGGATCTGCTGATTCGCGCTCGAGGCATGCGGCCAGAGGGGATCGACAGCCAGCTCATTCGGCTGGGTGGCAAAGTACTGACATTCCTGCTCGTGGCATGGATCGTGATTCAGGCCGCCGATTCACTCGGCATTCCGGTAACGCCGCTGGTGGCGGGGCTTGGGGCCGGCGGCCTCGCCATCGCACTTGCCTCGCAATACACGCTTGAGAATCTGATCGCGGGCCTCGTGATCTTTGCCGACAAGCCGGTTCGCATCGGGGATGACTGCCGGTTTGGTAACATCCGCGGCCGCGTCGAACAGATCGGGCTGCGTTCGACGAGGATCCGTGGCGATGACCGGGCGCTGATCTCCGTCCCCAACGCAGAGTTCGCCAAGCTCCAACTGGTCAACTTCTCGCAGCGCGATCACATTCCGCTGTCGATCCCGATCACACTTTCGGCCGGTGCCTCATCGCGTCAGCTCCGCGGGCTGCTCAAGCAGTTTGAGCAACTGCTCATCGATCATCCACGGCTTGCCAATAAACCGGTCGCCGCCCGACTGACGGCCCAGGGGCCCGACGCGCTCAGCGTGACGGTGTCGGCAGTCGCTCTGACCGCCGATGAGGAGGATTTTGCTACCATTCGCGAGGACGTGCTGCTGGCGATCATGGAGGTCGTCGCCGCCAGCGGTTGTGAGGCCACGGCCACCTCGACAATTCGGGTGGCGGCCTGAGCGGAAGCCCCAGCCTCTCACCGCGTCTCTGCCAGAATCAGAGCGTGTGTCGTGAAAAAAACTCCCAGATGATCGCGTTGGCATCCAGCGACAACGCCGAGGGACCGAGCAAAAAGGAGTCGGGCTGCCTGCCGGGCCAGGTGTGACCGCCCCCCGCGAGCCTATAGAAGACAACCTTGCTGCCCGCAGAGCCGAAAGCCCAAGTCAGTCGCTCGACCGTGATCCCTAAGTCGGTACAGAAGATCGGCTCGCGAATACATTCTGCCGCACACCGATTCGCCTCCACCCAGTCGAGCAGTCCTTCCAGGATCGGCCGGTGGGCAACCCGAGTCACGCTGCGCCGGCCCACGCCTCCTTCCAGCGGTGTAAACTGGTCGAGCGTGCCGTGGAAGTGGAGCACTGGTACCGGCCGCGCAGGCGCGATTCTCGCCAGCGCCAGCGGCCCGGCCACCGGCGCGATCGACGCGATCCGGTCCGCTAGTTCGGCCGCCACGCGATAGGCCATCATCGCGCCGTTCGACATGCCCGTGGCATGCATGCGACGCTGGTCGATCGGCAATCGCGTCTGCACCAACTCCAGCAGGGCCGCCACGAATCCCACGTCGTCCGACTCTTCAGCCAGGGCCTCGCCGCAGCAGTTGCCGCCGTTCCAGGTGAGCATGCCCGCCCGCGAACCGGTGCCAGCCGGATAGACGACCACCGCCCGTCCGGCGGCAGCGAAGGCATCCAACCCGGAAAACCGCCGCATCATCTCCGGATGGCTTTGCCCACCGTGAAACGCCAGCACGAGCGGCCAGCCGGCGGCCGGCGGCGGCAGCATGGGCACGCAGGCGGTGGCAGCGCGGCGGCGGTCGCCGATCGGCAAATCGAGGGCAACTGTCGTGAAAGACTGATGGCTGTCGCTCATAGTGGTCGCTAGAGTCGCGTTTTTCCGGCTCGATTTCTACACTGGCGGCAGAAACAATTCCTGAATAATAGTCGCGGTGGAAGGATTCATGGAACTCCCCAATCAGCTCCGGCGGCGAGTCGCCATCGATCGTGTCAGCCCTGAAGTCAACGGTGGCCGATTTGCTGTCAAACGCGTCCGCGGCGACGAAGTGGTCGTCGAGGCCGACATCGTCTGCGACGGCCATGACGAACTCGACTGTCGTCTTCACATCCGTCATGGCGACACCGGCCAATGGACGGTGTTGCCGATGGAGTGCGTGGGCAACGACCTCTGGCGGGCGTCGTTTATCGCCGACCGCATCGGGCTCTGGCATTATTTTCTCACGGCCCGCAGCGACTCATTTGCCACGTGGCTCCGCGACCTTGGTCGTCGCGAAGCGGCGGGCGATGCGCTGCAGGTTGACCTCGTTGCTGGCAGCCAGATCGTGGCCGCCGCGGCCCATGCCGCGCCAGCCGCCGTGGCCACTGAAATCGAGCGGCTCGCATTGCAGATCCAGACGCCGGCCTGGCGGGACGTCGTGCACAGCGATCGCCTGCGGGAGCTGATCTCGCTCTATGGCGACCGCCGCGACGAGACGCAACTCGATCCGCCCCGGGCCATCTGGGCCGACAGGGCCCGCGCGCGATTGAGCAGTTGGTATGAGGTGTTTCCGCGGTCGTGGAGCCGCGTGCCGGGAAAGCATGGCACCCTCGCCGACCTCGTCGAGCGACTCGACTATGTCCGTTGGCTCGGCTTCGACGTGCTCTATCTCGCGCCGATTCATCCGATCGGCAAGGCTTTTCGCAAGGGGCGCAACAACTCCCTCGAGGCTGGCTCCGACGACGTCGGCAGCCCGTGGGGCATCGGCGGCCCCGAGGGGGGCCACACTGCATTGCATTCGCAGCTCGGCACCTTCGACGACTTCGAACGGCTCCGAACGAGTGCCGAAGCCATCGGCATCGAGTTGGCCCTCGACCTCGCCGTGCAATGCTCGCCCGATCATCCGTGGGTTCTCGAGCATCCAGAATGGTTTCGGCAGCGGGCCGATGGCACGATCCAATATGCCGAGAATCCCCCGAAGAAGTATCAGGACATCGTGCCCTTCGACTTCCAGTGCGAGCAGTGGCGGCAGCTCTGGGAGGCGCTCCTAGGCGTGGTGCGATTCTGGGTGGAAAAGGGCGTGCGGATTTTTCGCGTGGACAATCCCCACACGAAGCCGTTCGCCTTCTGGGAGTGGCTGATCACCGATATCCACTGCACCCATCCCGACGTGCTTTTTTTAGCGGAGGCTTTCACGCGGCCTAAGGCAATGTATCGGCTCGCGAAGCTCGGCTTCTCGCAGTCGTATACCTACTTCACCTGGCGAACAGAGAAGCAAGAGATAGCCGATTATTTTTCCGAGGTCTCCACGCCGCCAGTCGCGGAATTCTTCCGGCCGAATTTCTGGCCCAACACTCCCGACATCCTCCATGAGTCGCTCCAGCAGGGTGGCCGACCGATGTTTCTCGTACGGCTGGCGCTGGCCGCGCTCTCGGTCGGCAACTGGGGAATCTACGGGCCGGCGATGGAGCTCCTCGAGGCGGCGGCAATCAAGCCCGGGAGTGAGGAATATCTCAACTCCGAGAAATATGAGATCAGGCAGTGGAATCTGGAGGCCCCGGAGAGCCTTGCCCCCTTCATCCGTCGCATCAACGAGATCCGCCGCGAGGAGCCAAGCCTGGCCCGCGTGCGGCCGCCGCTGATGCAGCAGATCGATGACCCCCAGCTGCTGGCCTGGTGCCGATACGATCGTCTCAGCGGCAATTGCGTGCTCGTGGTGGTAAACTTACAGCCGGGCACGCCGCGCACCGGCCGGCTCACACTCGACTCCCATTCGCTTGATCTTCAAGGCATCGAGTCGCTCGCCGCGCATGACTTGCTCGATGGTGGTGAGCATGCCTGGCCGATCAACGGCATCACGATCGAGTGCAGCCTCGCGGAGCCCGTGCGGGTGTTTCGGATCGCACCGCTGCCCGCCCAGCCGCCACAGGCACACTCCGCATGATGCCCCCAGCTGACCTGCTCGATGCGCTACTCGCCGGCCAGATCGCCGCGGCATTGCCGACCGCGCGGTGGTTTGCCGGTAAGAGGAGCGTCATCGACCGGGTGACGATTCATGATCGCGTGGCCCTTCCCGGCTTTGATGAAGTCGCTTTGACGCTGGTGGACGTGGTGGTGGAAGGGAGCGACGTGCCGCATCGGTATGTGGCGCCGGTCGCAGCAAACGGCGGTGACGCCGCCAGTTCAGCCGCTTTTGCCCGCTGGCTACTCGACTCAGTGGTGCATGAGCGGACTCTTTCTGGGCGGAGCGGCGGCTTCGTAGGCCATTGCGAGACCGCTGGTCTCGCGGTGGCAGACGGAGCCATGACAGTGGCTCCACTCGGTGGCGATGCTTCGAATTCATCGTTCGTCGTGCGGTGCGATTCCCATGCCTGGGCAGTCAAACTCTTCCGCCGCTGCCGCGCGAGCATCCAGCCGGAGGTGGAGATCGGCAGATTTTTCGCCCAGGACTCGCCTTGGGGCAGTACGCCACGGCTCGTCGGCTGGCTCGAATACGCGGTCGCGGAGACCGCTGTCGTCACGGCTGGAGACGTAACGCCGCACGCCGTGACGTCGACTGCGATCGCGACGGTGCATGAGTTTTTGCCGGACTGCACGACCGGCTGGGACCGGCTCGTGGGCCTCGTGCTGGGCGACGGCAGGGTGAGCGAGCAAGTGCTTGAGATCGTGGCCGCGCTGGGCCGCCTGACAGGCGCGATGCATCGAGCGCTCGCCGCGCGGCCCGACATCCTTGCGTTTGCGCCGGAACCGGCGACGGCCGCCAGCAGGGCAGCCACAGCAGCGCGGATGCGAGAGCATGCCGCGGGAGTATTCTCCTTGATCGAGTCGCGACGCTTTCACTGTGAACCGACGATCGCGGGCCGGTTGGAGGCAGTGCTGGCCACCCGGGAGCGACTGCTCGAGAGCTTCGATCAAATCACGTCGGTCGCTGTTCCCATGTCTAAGATCCGCGTGCATGGCGATTACCACCTAGGGCAGGTGCTCGTGCAGGATCACGGCGAACGCGTGTTCGTCATCGACTTTGAGGGGGAGCCAAGCCGGACGCTCGCGGAACGCCGTGAGAAGACCTTCGCCGCGAAAGACGTTGCCGGCATGTGCCGGTCACTGGACTACCTGCTGCGGCATGTCGCGAAGACGACGGGCAGGCCGTATCTGATCGCCGACCTGCTCCGACTCGAGACCTGCTATCTCGATGCCTACCGCGAGGTCGCCGCAGGGCAGCCCTGGTGGCCCGCCGATCGGCAGGCCGCCGACAGCCTGCTGGCCGCCTTCAAACTCGATAAGTCAATCTACGAACTGGCCTATGAGCTGACGTACCGCCCCGACTGGATCGATGTGCCGCTCGCCGCCGTCGAGGAGGCCGCCGCTACTGGGGCCCCGTGTCGCGGCTAAGCGGGTTGCCGTGCTCGTCGACAGATACCACCGAGACCCGCAGGGCGTCGAGCCACCGCAGCATCTCTTCCCGCCGAAAGAGCTGCGGCACAGTCGGGCCCTTCTCGATGTGGCCATAGTAGAGTTCCGCCTCGCCGTGCTCGCGGCCGTCCACACGGCTCGTGACCCGCACGACCGATCCGAGCTCTGAAAAATCGACCACTTCGGCGAAATATTCGATTGTGTCCCCCGGCACGGCCTCGAATGCAAACCGCATGCTCCCCACCTTCGCGAGCACGACCTGCCGGCGGTAGTCGAGGGCATCGGCAATGAGAATACCGGCCGTCTGCGCCATGCCTTCGAGCACAAGCGTGGCGGGCATGATCCCGACGCCTGGAAAATGGTCGTGCAGATGCTCCTCGGCGAGTGTCACCGCTTTGACGGCCCGGGCGTGACGGCCGCGGACAAACTCCTTAAAGCAGTCAATCCAGAACCAACGCATGTGCGGGTAAATCTCCGGTGTGATCGCCGTGGGAGCCTACCAATCAGCCGCGGCTAGGACAGACATGGATCGCTGTGGTGAGCATGAGCGGCGGAGTTGGCTGGCGATCATACCGCAGTTCGATGAGCGACGCCGTCCAGCCGTGCCTAGCCACGGGCAGAGAAATCTCCCACTCCGGGCCGCTGCAGCGAACCGGCGGCACGAAAGCGATGCTTCGCCGTCGGCAGTCGGCCCACGGCCATGCTCCGGCTCAGAGAACCAGGTCCCGCAAGAAGACCACAGTTGAGCTTAGTCACTGACACAAAGAGTCTCGAAGTCGCGAAGGTGACGGCACATATAGAGAGCGGCGATTCGCTGCGCGGTCTCAAGCAACCGGTCGCGGACATCCGCGGGCTCGAGCACCTCGACCATGTCGCCTAAGCCCAGCAGTTGCGGAATCATCTCTTCGTCCCAACCCCGCTCAATATCGAGAATCACACTGCCATCAGTCTCCTCGTGAACCTTCTGCCGTGGGTGGAATGGCTTCTCGCAGGCCCACCGGGCCCGCGCGGAATGCACTCGGATCCGATACCGTCGCGGCAGCTCGGACGACCGAAAGATCGTGATGCTATCGGCGAGCAGCGATTCCACCGACTCTGCCGAGCGAATGAAAGACCGCGATGTGGGCTTGGCATCGGCGACGCGGTCGAGCTTGAAAAACCGGAGTGTCTCATCATTTGCTGCGACCGCAATCTTTCGACTAGCCTTTTTACTGGCCGACTTCGCGGCTGCGACCCGATATGCAGCGATGTAGACGCTGCCGTCGTAGAGCACGATCGACTCGGGGCGGATCGTGTATTTCTGTGGCGCTTCATCGGCGAGGCTTCTGTAGTGGATCTCAAGCTCGACCGACTTACTGATCGCGGTGTTGATCGCGCTGAGCGTCCGCGCTCGATACTTGGCACTGGTGGGCTTGGGATGGACGAGCAGGCCATCCTTGTGGGCCTCGACATATTCCAGCAACTGCGGCGTCGCCACCCGTTCGAGCTTCGCAATCAGTTGGCTAATACCCCGCCAGTAGAATGTGCCGGCGAGGGGGGCGAGAAAGTCGCGGGCCACTGCGAGCGACAAGAGCTCTGGCAGCGAGATCGCGGGGTTTGTGAGTTCGTGTGCACCCTTGCCGGGCTCGATCGACCAGGCCTGGCAGGTGGTGCCGCGGGCCGTGCGTTTCTTCGTCGGCTTCACCGCATAGCCAAACTTCTCCAAAAAATCGATGTCGCGGCGGACGTTTTTGTCAGACATCTCGTCGATCGCACCGCGATCGCGGAGCTGGTCCTTCAGCTCTGCCGTGGTGAGCGGCTGCCGCGCGCTGAAGAGAATGTCGATCAGGTGAAACACCCGCAACAATTGTTCGTGGCGGCTGATGGAGTCCATGGCGGCTACTGGCGGGGCAGGTCAGCTTGAAACAGCGGGCAGCCAGCCGTCGTGGCCGGGCAGCGCTCGCACAGCAACAGAATACCCTCTCAACCCGAAAGAAACCTTCCTTGGCAATCAGCAAGCCCCGAACGATACTCAGGCCCCCGGCAGACATCCCTTTCCTTCCGAACTGACAGACGCATTCTGCACAGCGTCGGCGACGTACTGCTGCAGCATGCCGAGTCGGCTGTCCTATGCCTCGCCGACCTGCTCCTGAAGCGCCAGCCACCGCTCCTCAGCCGTGGCAAGCTTCTCCGCTGCGGCCGTCATCACCGTGTGCAACCGCATGGCCTCGGTCGGATCGGTCGCCTTGAGGAGCGTTTCGTGCGCGGCCCGCTTCTCGGCGTCGAGCTTGGCGATCGAGCGTTCGAGGGTGCCGATCTCCTTGCGGATGTCGCGTTCCGACCGGGCTGGCTGGCCGGGCTTCCCGCCCGCCTCGTGCTTTCCTGCGGCCGGGTGCTTTCCTGCGGCCGGCTTCGCGAGGAGCTTCCGCGGAGCGGCAGGCCTGCCGCCGGCGCCGGCCTCCTTCTCATCGATGTCGCGGTTTACCGCGGCCAGATACTGAGCATACGTCCCGCCGTAGTTGACCACGCGGCCATCGCCAACCTCGACCACGTTGGTCGCCACTGTCTGCACAAATGAACGGTCGTGGCTGGTAAAGATGACAGTGCCCCGGTAGTCGAGCAGCGCCTGAGCCAGGGCGTCGACTGTCTCGACATCGAGATGGTTGCCCGGTTCATCGAGGATGAGAATGTTAAATGAGCCGAGTAGGAGGCCGGCGAGGCAGAGGCGGGCCCGCTCACCGCCGGAGAGCACCGGCACCCGCTTCTCCACCGCTTTGCCGCGGAAGAGCATCGCCCCAGCCAGATCAAGAATCCGCTGCGACTTCGTGCCAATCGCGGCGGCCCGCTCGAGATACGAAAGCACTGTGTCGCTCTCATCAAGGCTTGTGTAGACATGCTGGGCATAGATGCCGAGCTCGCAACCATGGCCCCACTTCACCTCGCCAGACACCGCTGGCAGCGAACGCACGAGCGTTCGCAGGAAGGTCGTCTTGCCCTGGCCGTTGTCGCCGACGATCGCGGCCCGCGAGCCATGCACGATCTCCACGTCGATCGACTCGGCAACGATGTGGTCGGGATAGCCGATCCCCAGGCCCCGGCAGCGAACCGACGGTCCTTGTCGTGGCGAGACCTCCGGGCAGCGGATCGCGGCGGTCGGGCAGTCGGCGAGGATCTCGTCCAACTCCAGCTTCTCAAGCTGCCTGCTCTTCGACTTCGCCCGGGAGGCGGTCGAGGCCCGGGCCTTGTTACGGGCAATAAAATCCTCCAGCTGACGCCGCTTGGTGAGCACCGCGGCGTTGGTCCGTTCAAGATGCTCCTTCTGCTCCTGCTGGTACGTTAGAAAGGCGTCGACTTTCCCGGGAAAGATGGTGAGCTTGCCGCCCGAGAGATCGAGCGTGCGGTCGCAGGTGGCGGCGAGAAAGGCCCGATCGTGAGACACGATCAGGCACGACTCGCGATAGTCGCGGAGAAAATGCTCAAGCAGAATCTGCGTTCGCAGGTCGAGAAAGTTCGTCGGCTCGTCAAGCAGAAGCAGATTGGGTTCGTGGAGAAGCAGAGCGGCGAGCTTGACGCGGGTCTGCCAGCCCCCGGAGAGTTCTTTGACAAGCCCGGTCAGCATAACTCCCTTGAGTTCAAACCGGCCCGCCACCTCGCCGCACTTCCAGTCGGGCTGGCCGCTGTCGCGCATCAGGAAGGCGAGGGCCGTCTCGCCGGGCTCAAAGGGATCGTGCTGCCGCAGATAGCCGAGCCGCAGTCGCGGATGGCGGATCACCTCGCCACTGTCGAGTTCCTCCTCGCCGAGAATGACGCGGAGGAGCGTGCTCTTGCCAGCGCCATTGCGGCCGATAAAGCCAACTTTGCCGTCGTCGGTGATGAGCGCGCTGGCCTCGTCAAGCAGCACCTGATTGCCATACCGCTTGGACGCGTTCTTGATTTCGAGCAGCACGGCCATGGCAAAGTGTCCAAAGGAGGGCCCATCACAGTAGCGTGAGCCGCCCGCTCGCGGGAATACGTCAAGAAAATCCCCTCGCTGCGACGGAATTCTGCAGCCCGTTGCTGGCACACCCGCGGGGTTGACCGCTACATTGATTGTCTCGGTATTCGTCTCGGCCGCCGCAGCCGCAAGCTTGGCCCTGACCTAAAAATCCCAGTCTCGTGGAACCTGCGCCATGCAATTGTTTGCCAACTTTCAACTCTCATCCAGAGCCCGCGGCATGGCCGCACTGCTGACTGCGCTTATGACCCTGATCGCTGCAGCTGCCGCCGAGCCGCCAGCAGCCACGACTCCTCCAGCCCCGATATCGGCAGGCGTGATTGCGGCAGTTCGCGCAGCCGCCGACGCCTACACCGCCGCCTACAACGCGGGTGACACGAAGGCCCTCGGGGAGCAATGGACGCTCGGCGCCGAACTGGAGGAGGGGGGAGAATTCATCAAAGGCCGCGAAGCAATCGTTGCCTGGCTGAACCGGTGGCGGGCCATCAATCCGCAGGCCCAGCTCAAAATCGCTGTCACCGACATGCAGCTGCTCGGGGAAGGCGTGGCCCGCGTGCAGGGAACGCTCGCCTTCACCCGGCAGGCGGGCGAGGAGCCGATGGTATCGCGGTTTGAGAGTCTCCGTGTGCTTGAAAACGGCAACTGGCGGATTGCCCAGTCGCGGGTTGTCCCGACGGCACGACGGGCACTGGCTGACCTCGACTGGATGGTCGGCACCTGGCAGTCGACCGACGGTCAGACCGGCAGCACGATCGATGCAGTCTACGAAAAGAGCATCGGCGGCCATGCGATTGTGGGCCGCATCAAGACCACTCGCAAGGATGGCTCAATCGTCGAGTCGCTCGACCTGATCCATGCCGACCGACTCACTGGGGCAGTTCGCTCCTGGATCTTTGACTCGACGGGCGCGAGTGCGGAGGGTCTGCTGACGAGCGACGGGACTTCATTTAATCGCAGCCTCGTGGGCACTCCGGGCGGCGGCACAAGCGGCCGCCGCGCCGCCTGGGTGCAGGTGCTTGCGCCACTGGGCCGCGACATGCTGCTCTTTCAATCGATCGAGCGGACTATCGACGGGCTCCCAATGCCCGACACCGCTCCTGTGCACCTCCGCAGGATCCGCTGAGATTCCCCACACACGATCCGTCAGCATCCGACCTTTTACTGAGGAGCCAATCCATGTTTACGCCTCTGCTATTTTGCCGCCGCCGACTTCATCGCACGGCGCTTGGATTCGTGCTGGCATTCGCCCAGGCAGCAGCATCGACTGCGGTGATCTACGCCCACGGCGGCGGTGGCGGCGGGGGCCACGGCGGTGGTGGCGGCATGCACGGTGGCGGCTACGGCGGCGGACGCATGGATGGCGGTGGCGGTCGTGACGATGGAATGCGGGGAATGGACGGCGGGCGAGGCTTTGATG
>JBAXUW010000099.1:0-11199 GCA_037129495.1 Planctomycetota bacterium
CTTGCGACGCAGTCTCCTGTCTTTTGTGGGATAAGTTTTCTAACGTGTCCGCTTCTTCACGACAAACATGGCCCTCCAGGCCATTTTGTCTTGGCCGGCCTCCGCCGGCTGGTCTTAGCGTCGCATCCTTGCGACGCAGTCTCCTGTCTTGAAACGGTAACCTTGCCAAGCAGGATGAGCCCTGAAGATTATCGATGACTTCCTTGGAAAGCGGTGTCCCCCCATGCCATCATCCCAGCCAGAGACCAAGTTCCGTGGCGATTCCCAGCCGTCAGACATGACGCGGGCGCTGGTCACCGTGGCGCTGGCGGTCTATCTGCTTGGCCTCGGGCTCTCGATCTTAGGCAACACGAGGAGCGGCTCATCGGCCCTTGTTCGAACACTCCAAAACCGGCTCTTCTCACCGTGGCTGGTGCCGCCGTGGCTTGACCTCGGCTTCGACTACCGGCTTACCCACGGCGACGATCTTGATGCCGATTATGCGATCGAAGTGCGGCGGTATGGCGATGCCACGACTTCACCGATCCGCCTGCCAGGCACGCTCACCGGTGAACGGGCGGCCCGCTGGCGGCGGCTCGCGCGATCGATGGCCGTGGCTACTGACGATTCAGACCGCGACGGCCTGCTCGCCGCCGCCATCGGCCGCAGCATGTTTGACGCCGCCGGTGGACAGGATCTCGTCGTGCAGGTCATCCGCACGCCGTTACCGCTCTGGGGCGGGCCAGAGCTTGAGCCGGTGCAGGCCTCCTCAGCTCGGGTTCGGATGGTCATGGGTGATCTGCAACTGATCCGCCTAGAGCCGCCGGGCGAAGTCGCGCCGCTGATCAAGCCTGCTGAAGCCGCACGATGACACGACAACCTGAGAACCCCACGGGCGCGATCGCCGCGGTAGCCGCTGTCTGGAACCAGTTTTGGTTTACGCCCGCCGACAGCCGGCCGCTGGCGATCGTGCGGATCGCGGCCGCCGCCCTCGCGCTTGCGATCTGGTGGAGCTATGCCGCCGATCTCCAGGCCTGGTTTGGCCCGGCCGGCGTTCTCCCGGTCGACACAGTGCAACAGTGGAGATCGGCGTTTGGATGGTCTGCGTTTGATTGGGCGACCACGCCTCTGGCGCTTGCGATCCTCTTCGGTGCCACGGGTATTGTCTTCCTCCTGCTGCTTGTGGGGCTGGGCACACCACTGGTCGCGCCGCTGGCCGCGATTCTACTTGCGTCGCTGCTGCACCGCGGCCCGATGCTCGCCGGGCCGGCTGACGACTGCCTCTCGGTCTTACTCTGGTGCATTGTTGTCGCTCCGGCTGGCGAACATTTTTCGGTCGACCGCTGGCTCCGCGATCGCGCCGGTAAGCCCGCCCCCTCGCTTTCGCTGCGGGCCCGCATCGCGCAGGGGCTCTTGCAGGTGCATGCCGCGGCGATCACGGTGGCAGCCCTGCTCGCGCAGCTTCAGGGGGAGGCTTGGTGGGATGGACTAGCCGCCTGGTATCTCGCTGTGGGACCGCAGAACCGGCTGGGTGGGCTCGTGCCGCTCTTTGAGCGGTCTGAGTACCTCACGAACCTGCTGACACACGGGATCACGGGGTTTCAGATTCTCTATGCGGTCGGCCTGTGGTGCGGGCCGACGCAGCGGCTGGTTGCCCGGGTCGCGCTGGTGGCTTGGCCGCTGGTGGGTCTGCTTGCCGGCGAACCGCTCTGGGGCCTCTTGATGGCAGTCTTTGCAGTGCCGCTGGCCGTCAGCTCCGGCCCGCCAGCAGCGCAGTGAAGGCCTGTTCATCGATGACCGGCACGCCGAGCTTCGTTGCCTTCTCCAACTTGCTGCCTGCCTCCTCACCCGCCAAGACGTAGTCGGTCTTCTTCGATACGCTCCCCGAGGTGCGGCCGCCCGCCTTGCGGATTGCCTCCTCCGCCTCCTGCCGCGAGTAGCCCGCGAGCGTGCCGGTCACCACAAACGTCTTGCCCGTCAGCGGCCCGGCGACCACCCGTTCGCTTGCCGACACATCGAGCCGCACGCCCGCCGACTCCAGGCCCTGCAGCACCCGCCGGCCGTAGTCGCTGGCGAGCCACTCATGCACGCTTGCCGCGATCACCGGGCCGATATCGGGCACCGCGGAGAGCTCGTCGACGGTCGCCGCACGGAGCTGATCGGCCGTCGGAAACCGCTCGCAGAGCAGCGTGGCCACCCGCTGGCCGACATGGCGGATGCCGAGGGCATTGAGTACGCGAACGAGGCCGCGGTCGCGGCTGGCGGCGATCTGCACGACGAGCCCCTGCGCCGATTTCTCGCCCATCCGCTGGAGTGACTTAAAGTCTGCGGTGGTCAACGCATAAAGATCGGCGTAGTCCTTCACCAGTCCGGTGGCCACGAGCTGCTCGACGAGTTTTTCACCGAGCCCCTCGATATCCAGCGCGGCCCGCGAGGCAAAAAATTTCAGCCGCTCGCGGCAGCGGGCTGGGCAGTCGACGTTTGGGCAGCGGATGAAAACGCCCTCGGGGTCGCGTTCCAAAGGCGTCTTACATTCAGGGCATGCAGTCGGCGGCGACCAGGGCTCAAGCGGGTGCTTCCGCAAATGTTTTTCCACGCGGACAACATGCGGGATCACTTTGCCAGCCTTCTCGACTACGAGAACATCCCCCACGCGAACATCCTTCCGCGCCACCTCGTCGGCATTGTGGAGGCTCGCCCGCCGCACAATCGTGCCCGCCAGCTCCACCGGCTCAAGATCGGCCACCGGCGTGATCGTGCCGCCGCGGCCGACTTGCACCCGGATGCCTGCCAGCGTGGTTGTGGCCTCAAACTTCTCAAACTTCCAAGCGATTGCCCACCGGGGGCTCTTCGCCGTTGTGCCGAGCTGCCGCTGCTGCTCAAACCGGTCGACTTTCACAACAAAGCCGTCGACTTCGAAGTCGAGCTCGTGTAACTCCTCGATGAGACCCGTGCCGTATTCGATCAGGGCAGTGAGTGAGTCAAACGTCTGGGTCTGCGGCGCCACCGGCAGGCCGGCCTGCCGGGCCCAGGCGAGCAACTCTGATTGCGACGCCGCCCCGAGGCCTGTCGCGTCGCCCACGCCGTGGCAGAAAAACCGCAGTGGCCGCGCGGCCGACTCCCGCGGATCGAGCAGGCGGATACTGCCGGCGGCGACGTTTCGCGTGTTGGCAAACGGGGCGAGCCCTGCCGCCGCCTGTTGCTGATTGAGCCTGACTAAGTCGGTGTTGGTCATGTAGACCTCGCCGCGAACCTCGATTCGTTCCGGCGGCTGGTCGAGCGTCAGGCGGAGCGGCACGCCGTGGATCGTGCGGGCGTTGTGAGTGATGTCGTCGCCGACAACACCGTTGCCGCGGGTGGCCCCGAGCACCAGCAGGCCGTCTTCATACGTGAGCGACACGGCGACGCCGTCGATCTTCAGCTCCAGCACCCACTCGATCGGCTCTTCCTCCGACTCATGCAGGAGTTTCTCGACCCGCTGTCCCCAGGTGGCGAGGTCCTGGGGGCTGTAAGTGTTGTCCATCGAGAGCATCGGCAGCCGATGCCGCACCGACTCAAGAGACGGCACCGGCTCATCGCCCACGCGTTGCGTGGGGCTGTCGGGAGTCACCAGCTCGGGATATTTTTCCTCGAGGGCCCGCAGGTCGGCGAGCAGCCGGTCGTAGTCGCGGTCGCTGATCTCTGGCGCAGCTTCAACGTAATACTTCCGGTCGTGATGCCGGATCTGCTCTCGCAGCCGGTCGATCTGCTTGGTGGCCGATGCGGTCACGGCTGACCCGCTTCGGAGGCCTGCTCGTCGCGGGCTTGGGCCGCCGGGGGTCGGGCGGCGTCTGCCGCCCGCTGTCGCTGCAGCCGCTCGCCTTCGAAGTGGTCTATGGCGATTGCGCCAAACGTAGCGACGGCCAGCACGCCCAGTTCACCAATCAAAAGCGTGAGGCCGTAGCGGTTCATGAGGTGCTCAAACATGTGCGGTGCTTCCGCCAGACTCTCCGGTCGTATGCCTCGCAGCACAAACAGGCAGTAGCTCGATGCTGTGACCGTGAACAGGAAGCCCACGATGCCAAGCAGTGCATAAAACGGATTGGGTCGGGGGCGTGGCATGGTGATGGGCTTGGAGGAGGCTGTGACTCAAGAGGCCGACTCCAGATTATAGCTGGCTTGGTCTGTTCCCCGATGGAGGCGAGTTTTTAAAACTTGCCGAAAGCCAAGGAGTAAAAACCGACAAGGCTACAGCATCACTTCGCGAATTGGTCGAGCCTCGACGACGCCGGTGAGCTTCTCCTCAAGACCGCTGCGAAAATACGTCAGTCGACGGTGGTCAAGTCCGACGAGGTGCAGGATTGTCGCGTGGAGGTCGCGGAGGTGCCGCGGGTTCTCCACTGCCCGTTCGCCGATCTCGTCAGTTGCGCCGTAGCTCGTGCCACCACGCACCCCAGCGCCAGCGAGCCAATAGGTGAATCCCTTAGGATTGTGGTCGCGGCCGCCGGGCTTTCCGCCAGTATTGAACGTCTCCGAGACCGGCATCCTGCCGAACTCGCCGCCCCAGACCACCAGCGTCGAATCCAAGAGTCCGCGCCGGGCGAGATCCTCGAGCAGGGCGGCAATCGGCTGGTCGATCTCCGGGCAGTGAAGTTTGAGATTCTCCTCAATGCCTTGGTGGCCGTCCCAGGTGTTCTGTCCCCCGGCGGCCCCTCCCCCCGAATAAATCTGGACGAACCGCACGCCCCGTTCTACAAGTCGCCTCGCGATCAGGCATTGCCTCCCGAAGGGTGCTGGGCCGAGGGCCAGCTTGTGCCAGTCGGGCTTGGGTTCGTTGACCCCGTAGAGCGCGAGTGTCTCCGGCGTCTCCTGCGACAGGTCGATCGCTTCCGGCGCCGTCATTTGTAATTCGAAGGCGAGTTCATAGGCGGCGATTCGGGCCGCGAGTTCTGTGGCATCGTCGCGGCCCGTGCGGTGAGATTCATTGAGCCGGTTGATGAGGTCAATCTCCTGCCGCTGCATCGCACGCGTCACTCTCACCGGCGGGTCGAGGTCGCGGATCGGCCGACCCTCGGCCCGCAGGACTGTGCCCTGGTATGCGGCCGGCATGTAGCCGTTGGACCAGTTCGGCGCGCCGCTTGTTGGCCCGCCGCGTGGATCGAGCATGACGACGTACCCCGGAAGGTTTTCGTTCTCCGAGCCGAGACCATAGGTAATCCACGATCCGACCGACGGGTGCCCCTGCAGGATGCGGCCACAGTTGGCCTGAAGGAGCGCGCTGCCGTGCGCGAAGGAGTCGCTGTGGAGCGACTTCACGAAGGCGAGCTTATCAGCATGCCGTGCAAGATTTGGCAGTGCGTCGGATACCCACTGGCCGGATTCACCGTGCCGCAAAAAAGTCCGCCGGCTCGCCTGCAACACCGCCTTCGTTTTGGCCCCAGTTCGAAACTCATTCTCCACGGATTGGCCATCGCGGGCCTGCAGCGCGGGTTTGTAGTCGAAGAGGTCGACCTGCGATGGTCCGCCGAACATGAAGAGAAATATCACCGACTTGACGCGTGTCTCCGGCAGCGGCGGCCTTGGTGCCAGCGGGCCGTCCGCAGCCCGGCTCTCCCGTTCCAACATCGACATGAGCGCCAGTGAGCCAAAGCCGGCTCCAGACGCGGTGCAAAAGTGCCGTCGCGAGAGCGGCAGGTGGTCGAGTGGTTCCATCGCACTTTACTCCAGGAAGAATCGATCTGCAGCGTGTCGCCGACACGCCTCACCCACATCGCGGTTGGTGCGTACAGACAGAATCATTCGATGTAGATCGCCTCGTTGCTGGTGAGCACCGCGCGGCAGAGACTTTGCCAGGCAGCATCGGTTGGATCGGCAGCCACTGGCTCGGCGGGTGTAATTCTTTGGTGCGCCGCCTGTGTCTGCTCCTGCAGAAAGGCTGCCGTCGTGGCGATTTCGGCGGCCGTTGGATCGCGCTGGTAGACGAGTTGCCAAAGCCGCTTGACGCGTGCCGCATCAACGTGGCCAGCCTCACGACGGAGGCGGTCGAGGAGCCGCGCAGCCTGCTGATGAATCCACGCATCGTTGAGCAGCAGGAGCGACTGTGGCGAGGTCGTTGTGATCGGCCGCACGACGGTCGGTGCTGACACAGTCACGCGGTCGAGCGCATCGAGAAAGGGCACCGGCAGCGATCGCGTCACCACGAGATAGATGCTGCGGCAATCCTGCTGCTCGGCGGAACTCTCCGGCCAGCGAAACGAGGCGGGGTTGGCGGTCACCCGCACCTCTTCTGAAAGTATTGGATAGACACTCGGGCCGGACTGCTTCGAGTTGAGATGCCCAGTGATGGCGAGTATGGAGTCGCGGATCGCCTCGGCATCGAGCCGGCGGATCGTCTGCCGCCAGCCAAGCCGGGCATCCAAGCCGCCAGCCAGGCCGACAGCCGGGATGCTTCCCGCGCGCGAGGTCATTCGGTAAGCATGGCTGGTCATGATCACCCGGTGGAGGTGGTGCAACGACCAGCCGGAGTCCACGAACTCCCTGGTGAGAAAGTCGAGCAACGCCAGGTTGGCGGGGGGCAGTCCCGTCTGTCCAAAGTCATCCGGCGTTGGCACAATGGCTGTGCCGAAGTGCCGCTGCCAGACCCGGTTGACCAGCACGCGGGCCGTCAGCGGATGCCGTGGATCCGAAAGCCACGTCGCAAGCGCCAATCGGCGGCCAGACGATCCAGCGACCGGGGTGATCGTCGGTAGCGGACCCGCCCGCCCCTGGAGGATCGCCGGGGGGGCCGGTTCCACGCGTTCGCGAGGCGAGTTGCGATCGCCGCGATGGAGCACGAACGTCGCCTTCGGCTCCAAAAGCTCGGCAACGGCGAGTGACTTTTCCGGCAGCGGCGTCGCGTTTGGCGTGGCCCCGATGATCTGCTGGATCTGTCCCGTGCCTCGATTACCACCGCCGCGTTTTGGCTGGCCGTAGGGATCGATCCCCCGGAGAAACGCGAGCAACGCATAGTAGTCGTGCTGGCTGATGGGGTCGTATTTGTGATCGTGGCACCGGGCACAGCCGACCGTGATACCGAGAAATGCCGAGGAGAGCGTGACGAGCACATCATCGGCGTCATCGAGTTCGGCCTGGTCGGAACTATCAGGCTCGTCATCCCACTGGTGAAGTCGCAGGAATCCGGTCGCGATGATGGCGTCCCGCCATTGCTCCGGTTCGTGCTCTGGCAACAAGTGGACCGCCGCCCACTCATCTCCGGCGAGTTGTTCGACGAGGAAACGGTCATAGGGCTTGTCAGCGGCGAATGAGCGGATCACGTAGTCGCGATAACGCCACGCCTCGGGTTTGTCGCCATCGCGCTCGTAGCCGTTGGTCTCCGCGTAGCGCACCCAGTCGAGCCAGTGTTGGGCCCAGCGCTCGCCGTAGTGGTGTGACGCGAGCAGGTCGTCCACAATCTGTCGCCAGGCGGATTCCGCAGGATCGGCCGCAAACGCCGCAACTGCCTCGGGCGTGGGCGGCAAGCCCCAGAGGTCGGAATAGGCCCGGCGCACGATCTCACGCGGGGTGGCGGGGGGGCTTGGCAGACCCCCCTCGTGAACCGGGTGAACCTGGTGCACGCTCGCGCCGGTCGCATCGGACAGCACCTCAATGCCGCGACTGACCAGCAGATCCACCTTCTGCGGCGCTGAGAACGCCGACTCAGATGGCGAAAATAGTGGCAGCGCCGGTGGTTGAAACGCCCACCACGACTCGTCCTGCGGCGTGATCGCAAACACACGGCTTCGGAGCTTTGGTCCAGGATGCGAAACGACTTCAGCAGACTCCCGGGGATCGAGGGCACCAGCTGCGATCCAGGCCTCAACGTCGCGGATGTCGCCGCTTGAGACGGTCTTGCCGGAATCGGGCGGCGGCATCGTCTCATCGGGATCGGCCGAGCGGAGCACCTCGAGCAGCCGACTCGACGCCGGCCGGCCGGGCTCAATCACTCCCGCGTCGCTCCAGCCTGGCCGATCGGTGAGTCGCACACCACCGGCAGGCTGGTCGCCGGAGTGGCACTCGACGCACGCCCGCTCGAAGAACGGGCGGATCCGGCTCTCGAAAAATGCGGCCTTATCATCAGCGCGGCAGGCCGTCAGGTCGCAACTGCATGTCAGGCAGATGACCATGCCCGCCAGGTGAGTTGCCATGGCGAGCCGGCGTGCGAGGTCACCGCCGCGATGGGGCCAAACGCCTCGGCTCATGAAAGACCTCCCAGTCGCGGCACCGCCGCGCTCGTGACGTGGTCAATGATGCCGGCGAGAGCACCGGTTCGCTTGCTGCCACGCGCCCGAACAATCCTGCAAGCTGTCAGCGAGGGCCTGAGCACCGTGTGGTTCACCAGATCCAAGAGCCGTGGGAAAACGTCATCGGCCGCAGCGAGTACACCACCGTGAACGAAGAGCGTCGAGGGATTGAAAATATTGACAACAGCCGACACGGCTACGGCAAGGTATTCGATCACCGTATCGAGCGCTTCGGGAGCATCGATCGTTCCTGCACAGATGCCGGCAATCGCATCCTCGGCAGTCACTGGCCTTCCGGCCGACTCGGATACCAGGCGGGCCAGCGCCGAGTCTGTGGCAAGCGTCTCGAGGCAGCCTCTATTACCGCAGCCGCACAGCACGCCGGCCGGGTCAACACGCAGGTGGCCGAGCTCGCCAGCGAGACCACTGGTTCCCGTCAGGAGGCGGCCGCCGCTCATGACACCGAGGCCGAGTCCAGTACTTACGTCGAGCATCGCAAAATCCGCCAGCCCCTTGGCCGCCCCGAACATCGATTCACCGAGGCAGAGGGCATGCGATTCCTGGAGCATCTGGCAGGGAGTATTGAGCCGCCGCTCGAGGTCACGGGCGGGCGTTTGTCCGTCAAGCATGTGGAGGTTCGGCGAGAAGACAACGCGATCAAGCCGATCGTTGACGAGTCCGGGTACTGAGATCCCGATTCCGCGCAGGTTTCCCGGCGAGAGATCAGAAAGACTCTCGCGAGAATCAGCCGCGATTTCGAGGCTGATGCGTTCGAGAGTTGCGAGCAACTCGGCATACGTGAGAGGGGTGGAAAAGCGAATTGTGCGGTCTTCGGCGTGGCAACCGTCGAGACCTGCAGGAACGACCGTGCAATGACCGGCATCGAGAACGATCCCGATGACCAATGCCGATCGCGAGGCGAGTCGCAGCCGTTTTTGTGGCCTGCCGATCCGTCCGGGTACCTGGTCTGGCTCAAGTTCCTCGATGAGCCCGCGGCGCAGGAGCGACTCAGCTGCCTTTGTGATGGTCGGCGCGGCCATTGCCACAGCCTGCCCCAGCGCCGTGCGCGAAAGCGGCCCGTAGGCGAGCAAGGCGTCGAGGAGTCGACGCTCGTTGAGCCGCCTCAGCAGCGGTGTTTCCGCCCGATCACCGCCCGGCAAAAGCGATTTTCGATGCTGGCCGCGGACTGTCTTGATCATCCCGAAGTCCTCATGAAATCAGCCTTTTTTAGGGTAAAAATAGTTTAACAAACGTCTCGAAATAAGTCAATAATAGCAGGTGATGGCCGCGGGGGGAGGACAAGTTAGAAAACTTATCCCACGAAAGACGTAGGACTGCGTCGCAAGGATGCAACGAAAAGGACCAGCCGGCGGCGGCCGGCCGAGCAAAAATCGCAGGCTGCGATGGTTTGCGTGAAACGGACAAGTTGGAAAACTTATCCCACGATGAATGGGCGACAAGGGACTCGAACCCCTAACCCCCTCGGTGTAAACGAGGTGCTCTAACCAATTGAGCTAGTCGCCCTGTATTCACGTTGAAAAAGCCTTGCCGAAGCAGGAGCTGCGGTCAAGCGGGATCTGATCGGCGAACTGCCGAAGATGCGGCGGGCCGGCCGGACCGATGTCAGTGATCTGCAGGTGTCTTTTAGCGAATTGACGCCTGTTTCGGAGCCTCTCTACGCACTGTCGAGGTGCCGCGGCGGCAGCGGTTGCAGAACGGCCCGCCTGCTCCCGAGCCCGTCCGGGCGGTGCACCGACCCCTTCCCGGGTGTAGTGTACGTACGTTTATGTACTCTGCCACGTCCCGGGTGCCCGCATGGTCGCCTCGCTTGCCGCGTTTCCCGCGCGGCCGTCTCCGCGTCCGCACGCCGGCCCCGCGCGGTCCCGCCGCTACGAGCGCCGTCGCCCCGAGAAGACGCCACTCTACAAGATCGTGTCGGAGTGCCTCGAGGGCTGGCTCGAGGATCGCTCAGCCCCCGAGCATCCCGTCGAGGCATACGTCGAAGAGGAGTTTCGCGGGTATCTCACGTGCGGGCTGCTCTGCTTCGGGTTCGCCCGCGCGGTTTGCACACGGTGCCCGCAGCGGTTCGTCGTCGCCTTCTCGTGCAAGCGACGGGGCGTGTGCCCGTCCTGTAACGGCCGGCATATGGCACAGACGGCCGCACATCTCGTCGATCATGTCATCCCGCCGGTGCCCGTGCGGCAGTGGGTGATTTCGCTGCCCAAGCGGTTGCGGGGAGTGCTCGGCGACAGGCCCAAGGCCGTCGCGGCGGTGACGAGGATTTTTCTGGATGAGATCGAGACGCTACTCTGTCTTGAGCGGCTCCGCTGCTCGACCCACGCCACGCTGCAGTCCACCCGCCCCCGACTCGGCGCCGTCTCCTTTCTCCACCGCTTCGGCTCCGGGCTCAACCGCCACGCCCATCTGCACGCGGCCGTCACCGACGGCGTCTTCCTGCCGGGTCCGCACGGCCCCGACGGGCCGCCGGCCTTCCTGCCCGCCAGGCCGCTCACGGCCGCAGACTTGGCCGCGCTCACCGAACGGGTCCGCCGCCGCGTGATCGCGTTCTTCAAGCGGCAGGGGTTTCTCGATGCGCATGCCGCCGCTGACATGCTCGCCTGGGAACACAGCGGGTTTTCGATCGACGCAAGTGTCCGGATCACGCTCTTTCGTCTCCAACTGCGTGTCTATTGTCAGCCCCTCGAGCACCTGCTGCGGTACTGCGCCCGGCCGCCCTTCGCACTCGAACGGCTCTCCGTGATTCGCGACGCCGACGGCCGCATCGCTCGCATCCGCTACGTGATGCCCAGGCACAAGGCCGCCACCTGGGTCGGGCCAGGCCGGAAGCGAAAGTCCACGCAGCCGGGGGCCGGCGGCGTCATCGAGCTCTCGCCGTTTGAGTTCCTCGATCGGCTTGCGGATCTGATCCCGCAGCCGCGCAAGCACCGGCACCGCTATCACG